>JBCDCU010000166.1:0-8193 GCA_039181265.1 Pseudomonadota bacterium
AACTCTCAAGTTGAAAATTTGAGCTGGCAAAAATCGCACGTTTGACGAGGACACACATATTCTAAAGACCGAAGTCTTTATCCATGGTGTCATAGAAACGTACGACCGCCAAAGTCATTGATCGAAACCCTCATAAAGAGAGGTCCGATCCGCAAGGCCTTCGCCGTCTACGTTTCTCTTTCTTCATATTCAATTGTCAAAGAACGGATAATTTGACCGCGAAGTCGAATTATCAACGGAGAGCGATGCTTTCCGTTAAAGACCGCTTTCGGTTGCCCGGGTGGTGTCTTTTATTGATTTCACCGAAGCGAAGGAGACTGGCGCCAGAAGCGCGTCGCCCCGTCGGTGAAGCGGGTTATAGTCTGAGGCGGCCAAACGAGTCAACGGATTTTTTCGGATTTTTTTTAAAAAAAACTCGCGCCGTTCGGAGCCCTGAATTCCACCAGGTTTATCCACACATTAGCCGAAAAATACGAAACGCAGAAGAACGGGTTCTTGCGGATTGTTGAAGGATTGTGGAAACGGCGCGCAGCTTTTTCGAGGCGAAGAAAATCGACAACCGGCACTCTGAGCAAAAGTCGAATTGCACAGCCCCCTATAATATAATGTATAGGCGCGATTACAGATGTCGGTTTTGGGCGAAAAAGGGTTGTATTTTTGCCCATTTCAACCGATAAATTGAATTGGGACAAATTTTTCAGCCGGTTCATGGGGGACCGACTGATCGGCCAGGTTGGGACCGGAGGGTTGGCCGCTCCGTTTGCGCTGTATGAAAACCTCACGTGCTACGAAAAAGCGGGCGCGCAATGCGCCGTCGCCTTCGGAATTATTTGGAACCACGCCTGCCCTTTCATCTGAGAAAGGAAAAGCGGGGCCTCCAGACAGCCGCGATGTCAGCCTTCGGTGGCTTGCGGGAACGATTCTGACAGGCGTAACGTCGATTACGCTCATGGGCGGAGCTCTAACAGCTGCCCTTGAGGGACAGGATGCGTTTGTCGTGCCAAGCCTTGAGGCACAGCAGCCCGCCAATCTTTACAGTCTTGCCTCAGCGGATGCCGACACAACGGTCTATTCCGAAAAAGGGGATCGCCCGCTTCCCGTGAAAATCGAAAAACAGGAAAAAGAGATTCTACGCCTCAGCACCCTGACCCGTGTCGAGGGTGGAAAAGAGCGCGTGCGCACCCGGCCCTTTGCAAGAGTTTCTGCGAAACTTGCAAAGCGCGTCGATGATCCGTCTTTCGACATTCCGAAATTTGACCCTGTCACGATCTTCTCGAGCGATGAGAAATTCCGCGAAAAAGGCGACGAAGATATACTCTATGGTGCTCAGGTCGACGATGAAATCGCGATGCAGCATTTGCCAATGCCGCTCGAAGCGTCGGACTTTTCCCATGACCGGACATTTTCAGATGACGAGATCGAAGCGAACCTTCGCCAGCGCCTGCCAATCCTGAAAGCATCCCTCGGTGATGGCAGCATCCTCGCCTATGCCGGCGCGATTCCTTATGTCGATCCAGCCCGGTTTGAGCCGGAACAAACGATCCAGACGGCCCGGATTACGACAAACGAAGACGGCGTCATCATCAAGCATGAAAACGTCTCGACCTTTGCCAAAACCAACCGGTACATGAATGTCGCGGAAATTTCCCGCGAAGAAGTCATCGATATCGACAGCGAACAGCCGGTTACCGAAGTCGTTTCAGCAGATCCCGCCCTTAGAAAAACCGCTGACACACTGGTTTCTGCGTTCCGCGAACATGCTGGCAAAACAACATTCACCGATCGGCATGAATTGCGCCTCGCCTATGCCGGCAATGTCGGCGATGAACGTCCCGACATCATCAGTCTTTTCGAAGAAGGCAGCCACGTCCTGACGATGGCCCGCACTGATACCGGGCATTATGTCGAGATGGATAAACCGTCCGGTGACCTCTTCACTGAAGAGACCGCTGAACCGGAATATGCCCCGCTCTCAGACACCTATCGCGCGATCTACGAAACCGCATTGAAGAAAGAGATCCCGGCTCCGCTGATCCGCGACCTTGTCAGGATTTACGCCTTTGACGTCGATTTCCGCCGCCAGATAACCGCCACCGATGAAATGGAGGTTTTCTACTCGCTTGATCCCGAATCGGAGATCGCGACCGAGGATTCCGAGATTCTCTACACCTCCATCACGCTCGGAGACACAAAGCGGCGTTATTATCGCTTTAAGACCAGCGATGACGGCGAAGTCGATTACTATGACGAGGATGGTCGCAGCGCGAAGAAGTTCCTGATGCGCCAACCCGTTCCCCGTGCACGGTTCCGTTCAGGCTTTGGCTGGCGGAAACACCCGATCCTGGGCAAGACACGCCTTCACCGGGGCGTAGACTGGTCGGCTCCCCGCGGCACACCGATCTTTGCGGCAGGTAACGGGGTTATCGAAGAAGCCCGCTGGTTTGCTGGTTATGGACGTTGGGTCAAAATCCGTCATACCAACGGATATAAAACCGGTTACGCTCATATGAGCCGCTTTGCGAAGGGCATTAAACCAGGGACCCGAGTTCGTCAGGGTCAGGTTATCGGATATGTCGGTTCGACCGGCCTGTCTACTGGTCCGCACCTCCATTATGAGGTGATCGTCAACGGGCGTCATGTGAACCCGATGCGGATTCGCCTTCCCCGCGGACGCGTTCTTTCCGGCGACCAGCTCGCAGCTTTCGAGACCGAGCGCGACAGGATCAACCGTCTCCTGGATGGATCCGGCGAACAGCAGAATCAGCGGATCGCTCTCAACAGCCGCCAGTAAACACATCCATTCTCTGGTATAACGGGGCACCACGCCCAATGGAGAATGAATCATGGTCCGATCCATTTCGACTGCCCTCGCCACAGTAGGCCTTATTTTCGCAAGCAGTGCGCAGAGCGGTACCGTTTTCGAAAACCAATTCGGTGAATGGCGTGTCTACAATAAGGCGTGGCTCGGCGTTTGCCCCATGGAACATGTTCCAACAGCAGACCGCAGCGTCTCTTATTACAGCACCCATTGCTGGGCGGTTGCGGGAACGCTCCTTGCCAACGAATTCAACTTTCCGGTTTACTCGTTCCGGATCTATCGGGACCGAACAGACGGATCGATGGAGATTTCCTTCACACATGCCCCACTGGAAGCAACGGACCGCCTCGACCAAAGCCGCCCGCTGGTGCTGAAGGTCGACAATGGCCCTGGCTTTACGCTCGACTTCGCGAATGACCTCGAAACCCGACACAATACGGTAAATGTCTATTATCCGAAAAACCGTGAGACCACCGACGCGCTCGTGAATGCCATGCGCGCTGGTGCAAATCTTGCGGTAACCGTGCCGTTATTGCGCGACGGAGAAGCGACGGAAGATACCGCCTCCATTTGGCTTTATGGAATAAGAGCAAGTGAGCGGTTCATGCGCGCTTATGCGAACGGGCAACCCTAAGAGCTATTGCTGAGCATCCGCTGGGCTATTCTGCAATCACAACACCTTCACGCCGTGGATCGGCACCGCCCTCCAATTGCTCATCTTCGATGACGAGGCCATGCAGTCCGGAATTAAGCGGCACCGTGACAGTATCGTAACCGAGTGCGCGCAACGGGGCATCGAGGGCGACTGCCGCCGTGCTGTCTTCAAGCGCAAACGCACCAAAACGGTTCGCAAAATGCGGCAGGTTGATCGCCTCTTGAATGTTCATGTCCCAATCCACCAGCGCGATAATGGCTTTTGCCACATAAGGAATGATCCGGCTCCCACCGGGGCTTCCGATCGCGATGTAGGGTTCGCCTCCTTTCATGACAATTGTCGGCGACATCGACGAGCGTGGGCGCTTTCCTGGCGCAATAGCGTTCGCGACAGGAAGGTTGTCGATGTGGGTAATGAACGAGAAGTCGGTCAGCTGATTATTGAGCAGGAAGCCGCCGGCCATCAGATTAGAGCCGAAAGCGCTTTCTATACTCGCTGTCATCGAAACCACATTTCCAAACGAATCGCGGATAACGAAATGCGTGGTCGACGGAATCTCGCGAGATGGATCGTCAGCAAAATTCAGCGCGTGATCGAACAGCGGCTCACCGGCCGGTGCATCTTCAAGCTTCTTTCCAACTTCGAGAAGCCTCGCCCGCCGTTTCAGATAGTCCCGTCGCACGAGACCCTTAACCGGCACGGCGACAAAATCGATGTCAGCCACATAACGGGCACGATCAGCAAAGGCGAGCCGTGTCGCATCACCAATCATCTGAAGGCTCTCAAGTGTATTCGGCCCAAGTGCTGCGATGTCAAAGTTTTCGAGAATGCCGAGAATTTGACCTACGGCTATACCGCCTGACGTTGGCGGACCAGCACCACAGACATTCAGACCACGATAGACGACGCAGACCGGTTCGCGCTCCCGGATCTCGTAAATCGCCATATCCGTCATCGAGAGAGGGCCCGGTTTAATCTCCGCACTTTGAACAGCATCAACAATCTTCTGCGCGATCTCGCCGGTATAAAAGACGTCAGCACCCTCTTTTTGGAAAAGGGCCAAGGTCTCGGCATATTCGGGGTTCTTAAGAAGCGTTCCCTGGGGTTTTCCGTTGCCATCGGGTGTCAGGAAATAATCGCGGCTCTTTTGGAATTGACCCAGCGTTTCGACCCGCCCCGCGATCAGGCCGGCAAGGCGTGGAGATATCTCAAAACCGTCTTCAGCAAGTTGCCGCGCATGGGAAAGAAGGGGTGCCCACTCGCTTTTCCCATATTTCTGATGGACCTCCCAAAGCAGTTTCGGCATACCCGGGACGCCGACGGACATACCGCTTACAACGGCGTCGAAGAAGCGGAGTGGCTTTCCGTCTTCATTCAGAAAATGCGTTGGCTTGACATCGAGCGGCGCAGTTTCACGCGCATCGAAATTGACAAGACGTTTGGCACTGTTGTCCCAGTACATTAGAAACGCCCCGCCGCCGAGCCCGGAGGATTGGGGTTCTGTCAGTCCCAGCGTCGTCTGGACGGCCACCATGGCGTCAATGGCATTGCCTCCGTTGCGGAGAACAGCAGCACCGGCTTCGCTTGCGTGCGGATTGGCGGTTGATACCATCCAATCCTTACCGATCACCGGTGACGCGGAACTCCGGTCGACGGCACCGACCTGATCTTCGGGCTGGACGGCATCCGCAGCCTGTTGAGCAAAGGCAAAATTCGTCTGCACGAGCAGTGCGACAAGCAAGCTGCTGATCACACCCGTTCTGGAAATCCGCATTTCGGCAGTCCCGTTAAAAACCTAACAATTCCTTTTTAGAATCAAATCTCAAAAAGGGGAACAAATATGACGGTAAGGGAAACACGCACGAAGGCTTTCTATTCCGGCTGTTGCACATATAATCGCGCTTGAGTCACCCCCGGTCCGGGGACAGAATTGCGGGACGTTTGATACCGCTACGCGCGAGTACAAAATAGGTAAGGCGGGAAGCATGGCTGACGATCAGCTTGAAGACCGAGCCGGTGAACACGGCGGAGGCAGTGAACACGGGGGAGAGGGGCATCATCATCACCATCATGGCGAAAACTCCGCGCTGTCCGACACAGCATTGAGGGTGAAAAGCCTTGAATCCCTTCTCGTCGAAAAGGGCTACATCAACCGCGAGGCGCTCGACATCATCGTCGATACTTATGAAAACCATGTGGGCCCGCGAAACGGAGCAAAAGTCGTCGCAAAGGCTTGGACAGATCCGGAATATCTCGGTTTTTTGCGGCGTGATGCAACGGAAGCCATCCGTTCCCTTGGTTTTGAGGGACGGCAAACCGAGCATATGAAAGCGGTTGAGAATACGCCCAGTGAACACAACATGGTCGTGTGCACGCTGTGTTCTTGTTATCCGTGGCATGTCCTCGGCCTGCCACCGGTCTGGTACAAATCGCCGCCTTACCGGTCGCGTTCTGTGATCGATCCGCGCGGCGTACTGGCAGATTTCGGTGTCACACTTTCCGATAACGTCAGCATTCGGGTTTGGGATTCAACTGCGGAATTGCGCTACATCGTTATCCCGATGCGGCCAAAAGGCACGGAGGGATGGACGCTAGAAGCCCTTGAAGACCTGGTCACGCGGGATTCGATGATTGGAACAGGCCTTCCATTGGCACCTGGCGACGCGGGCAAAGGAAGTGCAGCATGAATTCGGCACATGATCTCGGCGGGATGCAAGGCTTCGGCCCGGTCATCCCGGAACCGGTCAATCCGGTATTTCACGGCGACTGGGAAGCCAGGGCACTCGCCATTACTCTTGCCATGGGGGCATCCGGCAAATGGAATATCGATAAATCGCGGCATGCACGCGAAAGTTTACCGCCAGCCCAATATCTGACGTCAACCTACTATGAGATCTGGATTGCAGCCCTGATCAAACTCATGATCAGTGAAGGTCTTGTCAGCGAGACGGAGGTGGCGACGGGAAAATCGGAAGCCCCACCAGCACCGGTTGCCGGTGTGCTCGAACCTGAAAAAGTGGCGGGCGTCCTGAAAGCGGGCGGTCCTTGTGACAGGCCCGTCGACACAGCTGCCAGGTTCGCGCTCGGCGATAAGGTCCGTGTGATAAAACGAAACCCCCTCGGTCACACACGGGCACCACGATACGTTCGTGGGGTTATCGGTACGATCGCAGCGGTGAACGGTGGTTACGTCTATCCGGATTCCAATGCCCACGACCTCGGCGAAGATCCCCGCTGGCTTTACACTGTTGAGTTTGCGGCTCAGGACGTCTGGGGCAACGAAGCGCGGCCCGGCGACCGGATCATGGCCGACTTGTGGGAGCCTTATCTTGAAAAGCCCTGACGACGTGGCAATCCCGCAAAGCCTCCGCGAAGCCCTGCCGGACCTTCCTATCGAAGGAGATCGTCCGGTATTCGCAGAACCCTGGCACGCGGAAGTCTTCTCGATCGCTTGCCTGCTCCACGAAAACGGTCATTTCACCTGGACAGAATGGGCAAGAACCCTGGGCGCCGTTATCGCGGAAATGCCGGATGATACAGCCTATTATCAGTGTTGGCTGACGGCACTCGAACGCCTCACGCTACACAAGGGTATCCTGGACGCAGGGCTTCTTCAGGACCGTTATAACGCCTGGGATGAGGCTGCCCGGTCCACACCGCACGGAAAACCCATTAAACTCAAAGAGCCGCAATGAGGCCGGCTGACAGGATGAGGCATTCATGAGTGGTCAATCCTTTTTTCAAGGCCTGCTATCCAGTGTCTTCGAGCGTGGCATTTCCTTCTCGCGTCAATCCGACAACCGGCCGATTCTCGAACTGGCCGAAGCCCTGGTTTCGGAGCGTGGAGAGGTCTCCGGCACCAAAATTGCCCATGCACTCCTCACGAAATACCAAACCCTAAGCGCAGAAGAACGCGAAACGTTTCTCCTCGAAATCAACGACGCCTTCGACGTTGACGCGACCGATGTGATGCATGCTGCGGAAAACTATGCCCGCGATCAATCGGCACCCAACCTGAAGCGCTTACAGGAAGTCGCCGAGCCCCGCCGTCTTGAATTACTGAGGCGCCTTAATGCTGCACCGGGCGGAACGCAAAGCCTTGTCCGTATGCGTGAGGATATCCTGGCGCTTGTCAGGAAGCACAATCAGTTAAAGCGTACCGATGTCGACTTCGAGCATCTCTTTTCGTCATGGTTCAATCGCGGTTTCCTGGTGATGCGACCGATAGACTGGCAAACGCCAGCTCATATTCTCGAAAAGATCATTACCTACGAGGCGGTCCATGCGATCGACAGTTGGAACGATCTGCGCCGCAGGCTGTTGCCAGAGGACCGACGGTGTTTCGCTTTCTTTCATCCGGCTATGCCCGATGAACCTTTAATCTTCGTCGAGGTCGCTCTCACCAACAAAATCGAGAGTTCAATACAGGAGGTCCTTGCCGAAGAGCGCACGATAATCGCCGACACCGAAGCGACGACGGCAGTCTTCTACTCGATCTCGAACTGCCAACAAGGACTGAAAGGCGTTTCCTTCGGCAACATGCTCATCAAGCAGGTTGCCGACGATCTGTCGCACAGCCTTCCAAATCTGAAGACTTTCGTCACCCTTTCACCGGTACCAGGCTTCATGTCGTGGTTGAAAGAGGAAGCGGACCGGGATTCAGCTTCAAAAGCAAAAGAGGCGTTGGATTACATCGCCTGCTCGCGCTGCGCCGCTGATG
>JBCDCU010000167.1:0-8147 GCA_039181265.1 Pseudomonadota bacterium
CCAGTTCGCGCCTGGACTGCCCAAAACGAGGTCAGGCAAGATTATGCGCCGTATCCTGAGGAAGATCGCGGAAGACGATTTCTCCAATCTTGGCGATACTTCCACACTTGCAGATCCGGGCGTTGTCGATGACCTGATCGGTAATCGCCAAAACCGCGCCAATAGTTAACGTTTTTCGAATTGTATAAAACAGCGCGTATTGCGTTTCGAAGTCTCGCCATCCAGGTGAGGCTTCTTTTTTGCTATTTAATTGTCAATCTTCATGTTTTCGACGCATTACTAGAACGGTTTAACATCACGTTAATGGTTAAAACGACAAAACGCCAATTTATATAAAATCTGAGCTATAAATCACGCTCCCTAAGTATGTGAAATATTTGCGTCTTTACTGGCGCGATTACGAAACAGGAGCCAGACAATGACATCGGTTACAAATAGGCTGCTTAAGCGGTTTGCATCCGAGAAACGCGGAACAGTCGCGATACTAGGTGGTATTGCTCTCGCCGTTGTTTTTACGAGCATGGGTGGTGCGATCGACTACTCGCGCTATTTGCAGGCGCGCGCCACAGCTCAGGGTGCGCTTGATTCAGCAGCTCTCGCCGCTGCAACGGAGCTGTCACGCGGCCAAGCATCTATGGATGAGGTTGAGCTGATGGCGCTCAACAACTTCAAGGGCAACATCGACGGTCTCAACTTTGAGGGCGGCAGCGGTGATGACAGCAGCCTCGTGATTGGCGACGGAGAATCATCAGACGGCGTCACGGCTCTTGGCGAGCAGGAAGCAACAATCGCTAACATCCAGAACTTCGAAGTAGATGTCGATCAGGCGACATCGCAGCTTATAACGTCGGTTGATGTTGAAGTTCCCACGCTCTTTTCAAACCTGATCGGTATCGATGCGTTTTCGACGACCATTTCCTCGATAACAATTTTCGGCAATTCCGATATCGAAATCTCATTCGTCCTCGATGTTACCGGATCGATGGGAAATCAAGGGCGGCTCAACGCTCTGAAAGTTGCGATGACGAATTCGCTGAACTCGCTCTTTCCTGAAGAGAGCGTCACCGGAAATCGTGTGCGCGCGGCTATCGTTCCTTACGCATATTCCGTCAATCTGGGTGGTTACCACCTCGCAGCCGTTGGTGCAGATTCGCCAAGTGCAAGTTCGGCCAACACATGTGTGATGGAGCGCGAAGCGGTTTCCGAGCGCTTCACCGAAACGGTGCCGGACGAAAACCAACCGGCGACGCTCTATGAAACGGATGTAATCATGCGGCCTTTCTCTTCAGGTGCTTGCCCTGCGGTTACGGTGCGCCCATTGACGGACAATCGCGAAGCCCTTCAGGCCGACGTCGATAGTTTTATCGCCCAAGGATATACCGGTGGCCACATGGGTATCGACTGGGGCATCAATATGCTGATTGAGGAGTTTGGTGACTTCTGGGGCGATGATGCTGCACCTGGTCCGCACGACGACGCTAATGTTCGCAAGATCCTGGTTGTCATGACGGATGGTGCGTTCAACACAGCGTTCTATGACGACCCGAATGTCACCACTTTCCAAGAAGCTCGCAGCCGTCGTGACCGTTCAGAAAGTGCGGCACTGTCCTTCTGTAACCTTGCCAAAGAAGAGCGGCTGAATATTGAAGTCTTCTCTGTCGCCTTCCGCGCTGGTAATCGGGCTGAAAACCTGCTGCGTAATTGCGCTTCCGAAGATACGGCGTTGCGTCCTGGGCCACACTACTTCGACGCGAACTCAAACGCCCAATTGGTCGAAATCTTTGACCAGATTATTTCGCAGACCCTTGAAGTTCGTCTGACGAACTAGGTCAATCGATAAGCAAACAAATGGAAGGGCGCCGGTGAAAACCGGCGCCCTTTTCCTATGTTCGGTTCAGGTTGTGGACTTTAGGAAATCGGTTTATGGCTGCACTTTATCGGCCCGCCGGGCCACAAGCCCCAGAAAATGCGAACCATGCGACCGCCAGGAAAATCGGGCCTCAAGCCGTCTCGACATAGACCCAAAACACGCGAGAAGCTTGACAGCAGACCGAAGAAGACCGCTGCTCCGCGTAAAACCGCGACCGACGCCCCGAAGCATGGTCGGGAGCCGGAACCAGCCGCCAAAAACAGCGTGAAGCCTCAACGGCGTGCTCTGTCTCCGGGACCGTCTTCGGAAATGATCGCGCCTGTTATGCTCACTGCACCCGAATTTTCTGATTACGAACTCATAGATTGCGGGTTCGGCGAGAAACTCGAGCGGTATGGCCAGTACCTGATCGTAAGGCCCGAAGGGCAGGCGTTGTTTCAGCCCAGCCTCGAAACTGAAGCATGGCAAAGTGCCGATGCGGTATTCGCAGGCGTTGGAGAGGACGACGACAAGGGGCGATGGCGCTTTCAGAATAAGCTCAAAACAGCTGCTCTAGAGGACGCCTGGCCGATCAGATTTCGCGATGTCAGGTTCCATGCGCGTTTCACGGCCTTTCGGCATATGGGATTCTTTGCTGAACAGGCGGCCCATTGGGACTGGATTTCCGACCAGATCCGGCTCGCGGGTCGTCCGATCAAGGTGTTGAACCTGTTTGGTTATACCGGTGTTGCCAGTCTTGTTGCCGCCGCAGCCGGGGCATCCGTGACGCATGTCGATGCATCGAAGAAGGCGATCGGCTGGGCACGTGAGAACCAGACCTTGAGCGGACTCGGTGATGCGCCCATTCGCTGGATCTGCGATGACGCCGCCAAATTCGTCGCGCGCGAAGCTCGGCGAGATAACGCCTATGACGCCATCATTATGGACCCGCCGAAATATGGGCGGGGTCCGAAAGGCGAAGTTTGGCATTATTTCGACGATTTGCCCGAGTTTATGCATTTAACGCGGTCGATTTTAAGCAGGACGCCTCTGTTCTTCCTTTTATCCTCCTACGCAATTCGTGCGTCTTATCTGGCAAGTCACGAGCTTGCCCGCGATGTCTTTGCCGGTCTCGGCGGTAAGATTGAATCGGGCGAACTTCTCATCAATCAGACGAAAAGCGATAGATCGATCTCTACGTCGCTTTATACGCGCTGGCATAATGGCAAGGTTCAAAACGGATGAAGACGCCACAAACTGCGCGCACAGGCGTTTACAAAGAGATTGCCAGCGTCAGCAACCCGATCATCAAGGATTTGCGCGGACTTTCCATGCGCAAGAACCGGCAGGCGACAAACCGGTTCATGACCGAGGGGCTGAAACTTGTGGCTGCCGGATGCGAAGCGGGGTGGACGCTTTCGATCTTTCTGTTCGGCGAAAAAGCCGCAAGCAACCAACTTGTTATGGAGCTGGCAGCACTCAGCAAATCGCGGGGCGGAATGGTGTTGAAAGTCTCGGAGCCGGTCCTCCAGAAACTCTCACGCCGCGATAATGCTCAAACCGTGATCGGCATTTTCGAACAGGCTCTGACGCCGGCGACGGCAATTCAAGCCAAGGCTCACTCATTGTGGGTCGCGCTGGATGGTGTCAAGGATCCAGGAAACCTTGGAACGATTGTTCGAACCGCGGATGCAGCGGGCGCGACGGGCATTATCCTGATCGGTGAGACAACAGACCCGTTCGCACTTGAAGCGGTGCGCGCAACGATGGGCTCAATTTTCAGTCTGCCGCTGGTCCGTTTTTCTCGAACTGAATTTGCGGAATTTGCGAAAACATGGTCCGGCCTCATCGTCGGGACCCATCTTTCTGCCAATACTGATTACCGCGCTCCCGATTATAGACAACCGGCAATCCTCCTCATGGGAAATGAACAAAGCGGGCTGGACGATGATGCGGTTGCGCTTTGCACTGATCTTGTCAGGATTCCTCAACGTGGCAGGGCGGATAGTCTCAATCTTGCCATCGCAACAGGCATTATGCTTTTTGAGATGCAACGAGACGATCTGATTCTTGAATAAGTCACCCGGTGACAAATCGAAAACTAGGCGGGGCTGATAGGGGTAGGCCAAGAAGCACCGAAAGAATTGCGAGGCGAAATCTTGAGTGACAACAATAAGGCGGGAGATGCCGTCGCGCTCGATGCAAATGCACGGCTTCACGTTCGGGCCGGTCTTGCCGTAGCATTCTTAACGCTCGTCCTTGATCAGGCGATCAAGAAGGCAGTCGAAGCTTATCTTCCTTTCGGACAGCCGGTCGAAGTCCTTCCTTTTTTCTCCCTGCTTTACACTTTCAACACCGGGATCGCATTCAGTTTCCTCAACACGCTCAATCCGACGACACTGCTGATCATTGCTGGTGTTGTGATGATGATCCTGATGTATCTGTGGTGGCATGCCCGAGGCGACGGCCTCCTGGTCTCGCTGGGATATGGAATGATCATGGGGGGCGCTTTGGGGAACATTATCGACCGCGCCCTTTATGGACACGTTGTCGACTACGTCTTTCTCCACGCCGGTTCTTATTCATTCGCGATATTCAATCTGGCGGACGCAGCCCTGACGGTCGGTGTCGGACTCATTCTGCTGGCGACTTTTTTCGGCCAAAGCAGCAGTCGTGCAAGTAGCCGATCCTAACCGGCCGCTTTCAGTTCGAGCGCCCGCGCATGGACGGGGCCGTCGAGTTCTTCTGCGAGGACTTCATTGACGGCACGGTGTTGCTGAATGCGCATCATGCCGTCGAAGTGATCGCTCGTCATGCGAATCCTGAAATGGCTTTCGCCCCCGTCGCGATGACCCGCATGACCCGCGTGCAAATGTGATTCGTCAATAATTTCAAGCGCACTCGGGTTGAAGGCAGCCCGTAGTTTGTTTTCCATTGTTTCACTCACTGACATTTTGCACTCCTATCCACATTCTTCTTTTTGGTGGGGTGATTTTTTAAATCTAAGTCCGATATAACTATGCGTCGAGTTGTTCCGAACTGGTCTTTAGACGCGGACGGTAGGCGTGTCGACTGAGCATACCGGATTTTCCATCACCTCATGGGGTTTGAAGCGCAATGCCGTCACGGTCCTCTATTTTCGATTCAATCCGCGTCAAACCGAAAAAGGAAGAAGCGGCGAAAAAGGACGAGCGCGTTTGTGATTGGGAAGGGTGCAACAAAAAAGCGCTCCACAAAGCGCCAAAGGGTCGGGATCGAGAAGGCGAATTTTACTTTTTCTGCGCAGAACATGTGCGCGAATATAACAAGAATTACAACTACTTCTCTGGCATGGACGACGACACGATCGCATCCTACCAAAAAGAATCCTCAATCGGGAACCGACCGACATGGGAGATGGGCGTTAACTCCTGGGGAAAGCATGCGAGAGGCCCTGGAAACGGTCGCCCTCCGCCGGGCGTGAAGCCGTGGCTGCACAGGGCGCGCGATCCGCACGGCCTTTACGGGTCTTCGGGGAAGGCTCAGAACGGCGCCGCCGCAGGTAAGCGTAAAGTAAAACGCCTTGAAAAACAGTATCTTGATAAGCTAGGCCTGTCCGCCGAGGCAACACCGCGTGAGATCAAGTCAAAGTACAAACAGCTCGTGAAAATGCACCACCCTGATGCAAATGGTGGCGATCGTTCATCGGAGGACCGGTTACGCGAAATCATCCAAGCGTACAATTTTTTGAAATCCGCTGGCTTTACCGATTAAGGCGAGATAGAACCGAGCGTCACGCGGTTCGGCGGTTTTTGAACCATCGGAAGCCCGTTCCATGGACGGGCACCCTGCACCGCCTATATGCCAATTTTGATGAAAGCGGATGGCTTGGGCCGAAATCACTTCGGTTGCAGCCTTTCCAACGGAGTTTGATGTGAACCACGTTCTCCCCCATGACACAGCTCTGCCCGATACGGAAGTTTCAGTCAGTGATCTCTTCGGTATCGAAACCAATATGGTCGTGCCTGCATACAGCGAGGCAAACGAATATGTGCCGGAGCTCGACCCTGATTATCTGTTTGATCGCCAGACAACACTGGCCATTTTGGCGGGCTTTGCGTTCAACCGCCGTGTGATGATTTCAGGATATCATGGGACCGGCAAGTCAACTCATATCGAACAAGCCGCTGCGCGTCTCAACTGGCCGCTGGTCCGCGTCAATCTCGACAGCCACATCAGCCGGATCGATCTTATCGGTAAAGATGCGATCGTGCTGAAAGATGGGCGTCAGGTCACGGAATTCCGTGATGGAATTCTGCCCTGGGCGTTGCAATCAAACACTGCGATCGTTTTCGATGAATATGATGCCGGGCGTCCGGACGTCATGTTCGTCATCCAGCGTGTTCTTGAGCGCCACGGTAATCTCACGCTTCTCGACCAGAGCCGCGTCATCAAACCGCATCCGGCGTTTCGCATCTTTGCGACCGCAAACACAATCGGTCTCGGCGACACATCGGGGCTTTATCACGGTACTCAACAATTGAACCAGGGTCAGATGGACCGTTGGTCTATCGTAACGACGTTGAACTATTTGCCGCACGACAAAGAAGTCGACATTATCCAGGCCAAAGCGCCAAAGTATGCCTCACCGGAAGAGCGGTCGACGGTCTCCCGCATGGTGCGTGTCGCTGAGCTCACCCGTAGTGCTTTTATGAATGGTGACATTTCAACCGTGATGAGCCCTCGGACGGTTTTGACCTGGGCGGAAAACGCGGAGATTTTCAGCGATCTCGGTTTTGCGTTTCAGATCACGTTCCTGAACAAATGCGACGAGCTTGAAAGGCCTCAGATCGCAGAATTCTATCAACGGTCTTTCGGCGAGGAATTGCCGGAATCTGCAGCAAATCTCGTATTGAGTTGATCCTACTTCATGAGCGTGGACGAAAAGCAAATCAGCCGGGGCGCGATTAAGGGGACCCAGCCCGCCGATATTTTCAAAAAGTCGGTGGCAAATTGCATGCGCGCTGTATGCGGCGACGATCAGCTGGAAGTCAGCTTTTCAAATGAACGCCCGTCCTTGTCCGGAGATACGGCACGCTTGCCAGAGCCGCCACGGCGCATGTCGAAACGCGAGGTTGCCCTCACGCGCGGGCTCGGCGACTCCATGGCCTTGCGGCGCGCCTGTCACGACAGCCGTGTTCACCGCAAGAACAAGCCCCAGGGCAAAGCCGGACAGGCGCTGTTTGATGCGGTAGAGCAGGCCCGGGTAGAAACGCTCGGTGCGCAACGCCTTCCTGGCATGGTCGAAAATCTCAACGCGATGCTTGAGGACAAGTACCATCGTGGCAACTATGCCGATATCACTGACAAGGCCGATGCGCCCCTGGAAGATGCAGTTGCCTTGATGCTGCGCGAACGGCTTGGTGGCCTTACTATTCCTGAGAGTGGTGAGCGCATTGTCGATATGTGGCGCGACTTTGTGGAAGATAAGGCAGGAGACGTCCTGGACCAGCTTGGCGATGTCCTCGATGACCAGAGCGCATTTGCGGACGGTGTCCGTGACCTTCTGACATCGCTCGATATGGCTGATGAAATCGGTGCCGACAATCAATCCGAGACCGACGACAGCAACGACGACGACCAGGAACGCGGCGACGACAACACAGAGGAAAACGAAGGCCGCCAGGATCAGGCAGACCTCGAAACCGAAGGCGAACCCGAAATGACGGAAGCCTCCGGAGAGGAACAGGAGGCGGGCGAGACCGAGATGGGCGAGACGTTCGCCGATGACCTTTTTGATGAGGATTTCGGCGATCTCGAAGAAGACGATGGCGAAGCTCCGCGCCCCGATCTGCCGTTCTCCAATGAACCTCCGACCATCGACTATAAGATTTTTGCCGGCGAGTTCGATGAGGTTGTTGGTGCTGAAGATCTTTGCGATGCCGATGAACTCGACCGCTTGAGGAGTTTTCTGGACAAGCAGCTCAACCAGATGCACGGAGTTGTCGCCAAACTCGCCAACCGATTGCAGCGCCGCCTTCTCGCCCAGCAGAACCGCGGATGGGACTTCGACCTTGAAGAAGGTGTTCTCGATACAGCGCGTCTCGTGAGGGTCGTGACCGATCCGATGCAGCCGCTCTCGTTCAAGGCGGAGCGCGATACAGAATTCCGCGATACGGTTGTAACGCTTCTCCTCGATAATTCCGGTTCAATGCGTGGCCGTCCGATCACGGTTGCTGCCGTTTGTGCGGATATTCTGGCGCGGACCCTGGAGCGCTGCGGCGTCAAGGTCGAAATCCTCGGATTTACAACCCGCGCC
>JBCDCU010000168.1:0-8124 GCA_039181265.1 Pseudomonadota bacterium
GAACGTGCAACACGAGTCGAGCCTGTATTGCGTAAAGAAGGCCGGTGAATGACCCGACCCTATCCCGACTATTCTTTCAATGAGCGCCTCGCAGATGGGATTGTTCATGTTGTCGGACTTGTTTTCGGCATCACAGCACTGACAATTCTGCTCTTTTATACTGTTTACGACCATCCCTCGTTCACAACTATGATGGTGCTCGTATACGGTGTGGCGATGGTTTTGATGTTTGCCTGCTCCGCAGCTTATCACATGGTTCCGGTGTTAGGTCTTAAGGAACTCCTGCGGCGTGTCGATCAGTCCGCCATCTTTCTAAAAATTGCCGGTACCTACACGCCATTCGCGGCTTTGAAGCTGGGTGGTTTTTGGGGATATGGTCTTCTCGGCACGGTCTGGGCCGTGGCCTTTTTCGGGATCGGCCTCCTTATTCTGCAAGCGCGGCAAACCAACTTGATGGTGTTCTTGTATCTTGCGCTCGGCTGGCTGGGCATCCTTGTGGTCTGGCCTCTCTTCGCGTCCTTATCGTCCGCCGTCCTGACACTGATTGTGACCGGAGGGGTCCTCTATTCGGCTGGAACAATCTTCCATGCCTGGCACAGTCTGCCTTTCTCCAATGCGATCTGGCATGTTTTCGTGCTCGCGGCGACGGTCTGCCATTACTTCGCTGTGTTCGTCTCGGTTGTGATCGACCGATAGGCGGTCGGCTGATTCATCAGACAGAATCATCTTGTTTCGGCGAGGCTTGCCTCGCAGCCAAGTTCGTGATTGCCTGCCGCTTTTACTTAATAAATAAGTGAATTTAGGCCCAAATTGAGCTTATTCGTAAGTAATTAGTTTTTATTTTACCTCTTAATTCAAATATTTTTTCAATAAGACTCTACGAATATTTTCCAGTTTTTCGTAAAAATTTTCTCTTTCGCGATGAAAATTGCCCGAAATGATATCATTTGATTAAAGGCCGAGCATTTTGCTGTTGTTTTATTGTAACACTTGGGCGTCTTAACTTATTTGCTTAAATGTTAGGCTTGTTCATTTTTTGACCTCATCGATAACGTGCGGGCCAGTTGAGGTCGCGTTGTGATTTTTCGCGACTGCAACTCCAAGTTGCTGTGATTTTTCGAAATCATGGCAACGAAAGCTGTCACCAAATCCAGCAAGGAAAACCAATGACAAAAACACTTTCCATGGCGGCAATAGCGCTTCTTACATTGGCGTCTGCCCAACAAAGTCTCGCTGCCGATCTCGACACTGCGCCGGTGGTAGAAGAGGTTGAAGAGAAATCCTCGTTACTGCCGGGCGAAATTTCCGGATCTGTCGGTCTTTATTCCGACTATCGATTCCGGGGGATTTCGCAAACCGACCGTGGTCCTTCCGTCCAGGGCACGATCGATTACAGCATCGGCAGTCCTGTCGAAGGGATCGACATTTATCTCGGCGCTTTTGGGGCGAACATCAACTTCACACCTGTGGCGCCGATCGAGGATGGATCTGTCGAATTTGATTTTTACGGAGGCCTCGCTGGCACGTTTAACGATGTTAACTGGGCGGTTGGTGCCATTTATTTCTTTTATCCGGATGCCAGCAGCACCCTGGACCAGGATTATGTGGAAGCGACACTTGCCTTTGATTACGATGTTTTCGACGGTTTCAATGTAGGCCTGAACTACAATGTTTCTCCGGATTTCTTTGGCGGCATTGGCGTTGCCCACTGGATTCAGGGCACTGCGTCTTACTCCATACCGCTCTTCGAGGCTCTCCCGCTGACACTCGACGGATCGGTCGGATATCAGGAGTTTGAAGGGACGGGCGACTACGTTACGTGGCATGTCGGTCTCACAGCCGAGATCCACAAGCACCTCGATATTGGAGTCCAATACATCGACACGAACACCAACATCCCTGGTGATGAAGTCAGCAATATTTCGGGCGCAACGGCGCTTGGATTCATCTCAGCGAAATTCTGATTTTTTTTATCCGCCTGGAGCATGTCTGAGATCATTGGACATGCTCCAGCGGCGATCAATCTCAACCAGGCATTGATTGTAAACGCGTAAAGAACAGACGCGCGGTCATTCATCAAGCAGACACAGGAACTGCGACCACAAAGGCTAAACAGAGAAAACCTCGATTTGTGCCTTCCGCCGGGTTGGGACGTCTATGACGGTCGCCTCTGAGATCTCGCGCGCATTTTACAGACTATTTGCCACCCCAAATGCTGTTGACTTGATTTGAAAAGCACAGCGCCTTCGGTTAAGGAAGGGCGTTCCCGAAATCGGCAAAATCATATTTGCCGCAGGGTCATTTGTTTTTCAGATTCGCACATCATTTGGTGACTACAGCTATGGTCAATCCGCTTCGCGCCGTTCTTGCCGTGCCTGGTGTTTTGAGCAAGGAAAAATCGTTTCGGCGCAATCCGATTATCGGATCAGAACGTCTCAATAAATGGGGGCTGCACCGCAAACGTGTCAAAGCTGCCGCCAATCTTGCTGCCATGCGGCGCAAACGCATGTCCCACAAGATCGATCCGCAAGACCGTGCGTTTTTCGATGAAAACGGTTTCTTTTTCAAAACCGATTTCCTTCCGCAAGAGACCCTCGAAGCTTTAAAAAAAGAAGTCTTCGGACGGCCGATACATGTTCGGGAAATGACCCAGGGTCAGGCGATTACACGGATCACACCGCTTGCGGGTTCCGGTATGGCGACCGGTGTCGGGATTGCAACGGATCCATCGATCCGCAATTACATGTCTTATGCTGCCGGCAGGGCTGGCGAACCGATCATCTGTCTTGAGAGCATTGTCGTGAACTCGGCGATCTCCGCCAGTGATCCGCAGACGATGCTGCATTCCGATACATTTCATTCGACCTCGAAAATGTGGCTCTTTCTTAATGATGTTGGTGAGGAAGATGGGCCTTTTGCCTATTCGCCCGGATCCAATCGCTTAACCGAAGAGCGCATTAACTGGGAGTACGAGCAGAGCCTGACTGCCGTTGCCGACAATAAATCGCATCATTCGGACGGGTCCTTCCGTATCGACGAAGCGCGCTTGTCGGATCTTGGCTATCAGAAGCCAAGGCGGATGACGGTAAAAGCCAATACGCTCGTTGTTGCTGACACTTACGGGTTTCATCGAAGATCAGCGAGTACCCGACCGACAACGCGTGTCGAGGTTTATGGGTATTTGCGCCGTAATCCCTTTATGCCTTGGAATGATCTTGATCCGGCCGGATTTCCAGGTTTGCGGGGACGTCAGGTCGATGTTTTCTTCCGCTACCTGAATGCTTACGAGAAGTTCACCGGTCGCAGCAAAAAGTGGAAGGACGCGGGGGTTAAAGAGATAACCGATCCACGGGCCGGAATAGTATCAGCGGCCGTTGGGGGGTAGAAGAACCCGGCGGGATAGGATGCAGTCGTTCGTAAATGGGGGCGAACTCGCCACATAGGTGGATCTAAGGCCGTTGATTGCAGCGTTTGAGATGTGGAGCGCGAGGAAACCATGAATGCAATAAAAGCGATTACAGCGATCCCGGGTGTTTTGGGGAAAGAGAAATCGTTCCGGCGCAATCCGATATTGGGGTCAGAGCGCTTTAACCGTTGGGGTTTGCACAGGTTCAGGGTGAATCTCGCTGCCAACCTTGCCACCTCGCGGCGCAAACGCCTTGCACATCTGATTGATGGCGATGATCTGCGTTTCTTTGAGGAAAACGGGTACTTTATCCGGGAGAACTTCCTTTCCGACGAGGACTTCGCGACAGTCAAACGGGAGCTCTTTGACACGCCCCACCAAGCTCATGAAATGCATCAGGGCCAAACGATCACCCGACGTATGACGCCGGACGGAAGTGAATCAAGGGTTGCGAAATCGATCTTCCGCAACCGGAAAATCCGCGATTTTATGTCTTATGCGGCCGGCCGATCAGGCGAACCGGTGATCTCAATTCAAGCGATCATTGCGAACCCCGCTATTAAAACAGCAGATCCGCAAACCGACATGCACGCGGATACGTTCCATTCGACTGCCAAAATGTGGTTGTTTCTGACCGACGTTGAGGAGGATGACGGGCCATTTGTGTACGTCCCCGGATCCAACAAGTTGACGCCTGAAAGACTCGATTGGGAGTTCCAACAAAGTTTAACGGCGGCAAAGGACGCTCGACTTCACCATTCCGCAGGTTCGTTTCGCTTGCGCGAAGAGGAATTGCCGTCGCTTGGATATGGCCCGCCGAAACGTATGACCGTTAAGGCGAACACACTCGTTGTCGCCGATACCTTCGGGTTCCATCATCGCTCTCCGAGCGATCGGCTTACCAAACGGGTGGAACTCTATGGATATCTCCGGCGCAATCCCTTTCTTCCCTGGAATGGTCTCGACATGATGAGTTTACCGGGGTTGAAAGGGCATCTTCCTGATCTCTATTTCCAATACCTCAAGGCGCGTAAAAAGTACCTTGGAAAGCAGCATGGCTGGAAAGATGTCGGCAAAATCCTCATCGATTCCTAAAGATCGCACGCTTGGGACACACCGCTTCAAGCGAAAGTGAGATCAAGTTCAATCGCTCTATACCTCTCTTGAAGGTACCGTAAGGTTACCTGCCACTTAGACGCTTCCATCAAGCGCGCGGGCGGGACTTCAGATTTCCCGGGAGAGAACCATGACTGATTTTTCACGCCGCGCCGTCCTTAAGGCGAGTGCGGCAGGCGCGCTGCTCGGACTTTCCGGCAGCCTCGCTTTCATGCCTGCTGCTCAAGCGGCTGATATCAAGAAGAAAGGCTTCTACAGCTTCAAAGTCGGTACCGATATTGAAGTGATCTCGATCTACGACGGCGTCTGGCAGAAAGGGCATGATCCAAATTTCGCTGTTGGGGCGACGCTTGACGACCAGAAAGCTGCCCTTCGATCTGCCGGTCTTACCGACAAATTCGTGCCGATCGATTTTGCCTTTACTGTTGTGAAGTCAAAGGGCAAAACGATCCTGATCGACGCTGGAACGGGCGGCCAGTTGGCACCGACTGCCGGTCAAGCGAAAGCCGGCCTCAAGGCGGCTGGTATCAACAATGAAGACGTTGATCTCATCCTGATCTCGCACATGCATCCCGACCATATATTCGGCCTCATGGAAAAAGAGACCAACGCTCAGGTGTTTGCCAATGCCGAGATTATGTTTGGCGAGAGCGAGTACAAATTCTGGACGGATCCGGCGACCATCAACAAAGTCCCGGAACGGCGCAAACCACTGATCAATCGCATCCAGGCAACCTTCCCGACCTGGAAGAATGTGACATTGTTTAAAGACAACGCGACGGTCGCAGATGGTATCGTGGCACATCCGACACCGGGTCATAGCCCGGGGCACACTGCCTTCCACGTTTCGTCAGGCAACGATCAGACGATGATTATCGGCGATGCCGTCATTGTTCCGGCACTCTTCCTCGCAAACATCGACTGGCAGCTTGTGTTCGATGCTGACAAGGACCTTGCGACCAAGACCCGCAAAGCCCTTTTGGACCGCATCATCGCTGATGAAATGACGGTTGCCGGTTATCACTTCGGTTTCCCGAATTCAGGTACGCTTGCAAAAGACGGCAAGTCTTACGTCTTTAATCCGGCGACGGCTTAATCAAGGATACCTGGTAATTTTATCAAGAGCGGTGCGCGCATTGCGCGTACCGCAAATTGGCGGCATAAACGCTTGTATGTTTGTCCCGTTTTTTCTCAAGCTCAAGGAAGCGCAGGTGCCGGTATCCCTGCGCGAATATCTCTCGCTTCTGGAGGCGATGGAGGCCGGGCTTGTCGATTATGATGTGGAAGGTTTCTATTACCTCGCCCGCACTGCGCTCGTAAAAGACGAGCGCCACTATGACCGGTTCGATCTGGTTTTCGCCGACTTCTTCAAAGGGGTAGAAGCTGTCGCAGGCGCAGGCGAGGGCGTCGATCAACAAGAAATCCCTGAAGAATGGTTGCGTCTTCTCGCTGAGAAACATCTGAGTGAAGAGGAAAAGGCGTTGGTCGAAAGCCTCGGTGGCTTCGAAGAACTCATGGAAACCCTCAAGAAGCGCCTTGAAGAGCAAAAGGGTAGGCATCAGGGTGGAAATAAATGGATCGGAACCGGTGGCACGTCACCGTTCGGCGCCTATGGCTACAATCCGGAAGGCGTGCGGATTGGTCAGAAAGAATCCCGCCATCGTCGCGCGGTGAAAGTCTGGGACAAGCGCGAATATAAAAACCTCGATGACAGCCGCGAACTCGGCACGCGCAATATCAAGGTGGCGCTGAAGCGTCTCAGGCGCTGGGCGCGGGAGGGTGCGCTGGAAGAGTTTGACCTTGACGGCACCATCCGCTCAACAGCCGAGCACGGCTACCTGGACGTTCAGACAAGACCGGAGCGCCGCAATGCCGTGAAATTGCTCCTCTTCATGGATGTCGGGGGCTCAATGGACGATCATATTAAGATCGCCGAGGAGCTTTTTTCCGCAGCACGCGCCGAATTCAAGAATCTCGACTACTTCTACTTTCATAATTGTCTTTACGAAGGTGTTTGGAAAGATAATCAGAGGCGCTGGCGCGAGCAGACATCAACATGGGATGTGCTTCACAAATACGGGTCCGATTACAAGGTCGTTTTCGTCGGCGATGCTTCAATGAGCCCGTATGAAATCTTGATGCCCGGCGGGGCCGTTGAACACTGGAACAAAGAGGCGGGCGAAACCTGGCTGCGGCGCTTTACACAACACTTTCCCCATACGGCCTGGCTTAATCCAGTCAAGGAAAAGTACTGGCCCTATACGCAGTCAATCGCAATCATCGAGCAGTTGTTTGAAGGGCGCATGTATCCCCTGACTCTCAGCGGTCTCGACGAAGCGATGAAGGCGCTCTCGCGATAGTGTTCTGCGTAGTTCTTTATGGAATTGCAGCCGATTTCGACCTGCGGTAGACCTTGATCATGTCGTTAGTGCGCCGCCTCATACTGTCGATTTCGCTGGTTCTTTATACGATTTCGTTTGCCGGTATGACTTTTCCGGCGAACGCCTTCATTGACTATGAGGCTTATCGGCTCCCCGATGGGAGTTTGCCGATCCTCTGCAAATATGCGGACGGGTCGCTTGGTCACAATCACGCGGATTGTCCCGGTTGCGCTATCAACATTGTACCCCCGGTTGGGCGCGGCGATGTCTTAAAGGCGATCGAATATCCCGCCTTGCCGACTGTTCTTGCTAAGCCGCAGGTCTCCGATCTTGTCGCGTCGACCAAGCCTCTGGGATCGCGCGCGCCGCCATTATCCTGACATTCGATCCGACTATCACCAGCATATACAATTGCGACCCCATGGTGCGGGCAGGAACCTCCAACTGCCGTCCGCGGTCGCGCCGAATGAAGGATTAAAGTTCATGAAGTATTCCGTTCGTATCGCGCTGTCAGCGCTTGCCGCTCTCCTTTTGGCTGGACCTTCTTTTGCCAACGAAACAGAGCATGACCACGCGGCTAAGCATGGATCGCATGAGGGCGTTCATAAGCTAGGCAGCCTGACCATCGATACGCCCTGGACGCGTGCGACGGTGAAAACCGCAAAGGTCGCTGCCGGTTATCTTACCATTTCCAACAGTGGAGACGCCGCTGACCGCCTGTTGAGTGTCTCTACTCCGGTCGCCGGACGCGGGGAGGTCCATGAGATGAAGGTCGTTGACAACGTTATGTCCATGCTGCCGCTTCCAGAAGGGATCGAAATTCCTGCCGGCGGGTCAGTTGATCTGCAGCCCGGTGGCCTTCACCTTATGTTTCTCGATCTCAACACCCAACTTAACGAAGGCGGTGTGATAGAGGCCACGCTAACCTTTGAGAAGGCGGGGACCATCACCATCCCGCTGGCGATCAAGGGGCTTGCTGCTAAAAGCGGTCATGGCGATCATTCGGGGCATGGCGCGGGTCACAGTCATTGAGCGTTGATCTGAAGCGCTTTTTATCCGAAAACCTATCGACATTGTATGGAAGCTCGCGTATAAGCGCGCGAGATTCCATCAATCACGAAACGACGCATCCGACCCGGGATGAAACAGGCCCGGCAAGACCGTCTCGCTTCGCATTCCGACGCGGTAACGGGAAGAGCGCTCTGGCCGTTTCTTAAGAAC
>JBCDCU010000169.1:0-8114 GCA_039181265.1 Pseudomonadota bacterium
CGCGGCGTCCTCCTTCGCAGGGGTGCGGTTCAGTAGGGTATGGAACGGTTTGTTTCCAACTTCACGAAGAAGGTTGATGCTAAGGGGCGCGTCTCAGTGCCTCCGACCTTTCGCGCGATTTTTCAAAAGAACGGCGAAGATCAGATTTACACGCAACTGTCTCTTGAGACCCCTTCCGTGATTGCAGGCGGCTCGTCGCTTCTTCAGCAATTGGAAGCGCGCATTGCAGCCTTTGACCCTCTCTCGCCTGAATATGACGATTGGACAGCTCATCTTTATGCGGGCAGCGATTTTTTGAAACTTGACGGCGAAGGGCGCATCGTTCTCACCGACCAAATCCGCGACTACGCGGAAATCGGCGACGAAGTGACGTTTGCAGGGCGCGGCACGTCTTTTCAGCTCTGGAAACCGGAGAACTTCGAAACCTATATGCAAGGCGTTCGAGACCGGGTTCGCGAACAACGCTCCAAACGGACAGAGCGTGCATGACGAGTGAACCGCATATCCCCGTTATGCTGAAGGAAGTGATGGCTCACCTGATCGGCCCGCAAGGCGCTGAAGGTCGTCTCTATGTTGATGGCACATTCGGAAATGGCGGTTACACGCGGGCTATCCTCAAAAACGGTGGTCATGTGGTCGCGATCGACCGTGATCCATCTGCGATATCCGCCGGGCGCATACTTGAGCGTGCCTCTGCCGGCGCGTTGACCCTTGCAGAGGGGCGTTTTGGTGATCTCGACACAATTTGCCAAGCGCTCGGGCATAACCAGGCGGATGGTGTCGTGCTCGATGTTGGCGTTTCATCGATGCAACTCGATCAAGGCGAGCGGGGTTTTTCGTTTCGTCTGTCCGGTCCGCTCGATATGCGGATGGAACAGGACGGACCGTCAGCCGCCGACATCGTCAACACATACTCGAAATCAGACCTTAAACGGATTATTGCAACGCTCGGTGAAGAGAAGAAGGCGGGCTATGTCGCGCACGCTATCGTGGAAGCACGCGCCAAATCGCCGATTGCAACAACCGATGAACTCGCAGCCATCGCAGAACACGCAATTGGGCGCAAACCGGGCGAGCGCCTTCACCCGGCAACGCGTACGTTTCAGGCGTTGAGAATCTTCGTCAATCAGGAACTCGAAGAGCTGGCTCGGGCGCTTTTTGCTGCCGAAAAGCTTCTAAAAGCGGGTGGCCGCCTCGTCGTCGTCGCCTTCCATTCTTTGGAAGACCGGATCGTCAAAACCTTCCTTAAGGATCGCGCTAAAACCCACGCGGGCGGTTCACGTCATCTGCCAGCTGCCGAAGTTGCGCCGCCGACATTTCGCGAACTGACAAAGCGCGCCCTTCTGCCGGACGAGCCCGAAACAGTGTCCAATCCCAGAGCACGCTCGGCAAAACTGAGAGCGGCTGAACGCCTCGCCGGTCCGGCGCGCGAGGCGAACTATGATGAGCTTCGTCTACCGCGATTGCCCGAACTCAACGCAGGAGGGGGGCGCTTTCGCCCCGTTACATGATGCGCAGATTTTTCAACCTTGCTCTCATCGCGGTCATGATTGCCGGTGCCGCTTACACGTTCAATCTCAAGAACCAGGCTGTGGAAGCGCGCGCGGAACTGACGCAGATCGAGAACGAGATCAAGTTCGAGCGTGAGACCATTGAGCTTCTCAAAGCCGACTGGAGCCTCCTCACGCAACCCGCGCGGCTGCAGACGCTGACCGAGCGCTATCAGGACATCCTCAAACTGCAACCGATCGCTGTCGAACAGATCGTATCGGTGCAGGAATTACCGGCAAAGCCGATTGATCTTTCTCCTTATCGCGATGGCAGGGCTCTTGGCGGCTATGCGGGCGGCGATGACACAAACATTCAATAGGCCGTCCTTTATGGGCGGCATTAAGTCAGTGCCAGAATGGCGCTTTTGAGTATGGGGCAAGAATGCAATGAGCATACGTGGCAAGGACGGGTCTGAAACTGGCGGATCAAACAGTGGATCATTTGCACCCTCACACGTGCATTTGCCGGATGCTGACCAGTCAAACGGTAAGAAGCGAGGCCGTTCGTTCTTTAACCAGCCGCAGAGCATTGTCATTCAGGGCGCGCGCAAGCAGCGAAACGATCTTATCAAGAACCGTATCTTCCTGATTGCCTTTGTCTTTCTTGGTGTTTACTGCGCGATCTTTTATCGTCTGACGGACCTTGCGACCAATGTTGACGGCCTCGTCGTTGCAAGCGTACCAACCGACAATACCCTCATGATCGCAAGACCTGATCTCGTCGACCGCAACGGCGAGGTCATGGCGAAAGACCTCACAACCTTCTCGCTTTATGCAGATCCAACACGGGTGAAATTTCCGCAGAAGGTCGTCTCCCGGCTGAAATCCGTTCTTCCGGAGCTTGAAGAAGATCGCATCGTCAAACGCCTGAACAGTCAGTCCAGATTTGTCTGGATCGACCGGGAGCTAACACCCCTTCAGCATCAGCGTATCCTCGACCTCGGTCTTCCCGGGCTTGGGTTTCATACCGAAACGCGACGGTTTTATCCAGGTGGACGCGTGGCCTCTCATGTCGTTGGGCACGTCAATATCGATAACACGGGGATCGCCGGGTTCGAGAAGTTTGTCGATGACACCTGGTTGCAGGATCTTCGTGATGTGGGTTTGTCGCTTAACCAGCGCATGAAATCGGTTCCGCTTTCGATCGATATGCGCGTCCAGCATGTTGTGCGTGACGAGTTGATCAAGGCGATGGACCGCTATCAGGCTATTGCTGCGGTCGGCATCGTCCTTGATGCGCAAACCGGGGAGGTCGTCGCGATGTCTTCTCTGCCCGATTACGACCCGAACAATCCGAAGAAAACGCTCAATGATGACACGCTCAATCGGGCAACAGCGGGTGTTTTCGAAATGGGGTCAACGTTCAAAACGCTCACGACTGCCATGGCCCTTGATCATGGCGGTATGTCCATGTCGTCCATGATTGATGCCCGCAAGCCGATCCGCAAAGGCGGTCATACGATCAATGATTTCCATGCCAAAGCGCGCGTATTGAGCCTTCCGGAAGTCTTTATCTACTCTTCCAATATCGGAACGGTGAAACTTGCCGACAGTGTCGGTGTACAGGGCCATCGGGCGTTTCTGGAAAATCTCGGCTTGCTGACAAGAGCCGACCACGAATTACCAGAGAGTGGCAAACCGTTATCGCCGCGCAAATGGAGCGAACTTGCGTCGATGACAATTGCGTTCGGTCACGGTGTTTCGGTAACACCGCTTCAAACTATCGCTGCCGCTGCAGCCATGGTGAATGGTGGAAAACTTATTCCTCCGACTTTCCGGCCCCGCACCAAAGTTGAGGCTGATCAGTTGGCGAAACAGGTGATCTCTCAGAAGACCAGTGAAGAGATGCGGTATCTTTTCCGCCTGAATGTCGAGAAGGGATCGGGCCGACGAGCCGAAGTGCCAGGCTTCTTCGTGGGTGGCAAAACGGGGACAGCAGAAAAGGTCGTCAATGGACGATACGATTCCGATAAACGCCTCAACTCGTTCTTGTCTGCCTTTCCAGCCGATGATCCGCGTTATGTGATGCTTGTCATGCTCGACGAGCCGCAGCCAATGGAAGGCCAGAGATCGGCGACCGCCGGCCTGAACACGGCACCGACAACGGCGGCGATTATCCGCAGAGTTGCAATAACTTTGGGTGTTCCACCCCGCCTTCCAAGGGACCAGCGTCTGATCAACGTCGCGAACTAAGCTTAGTGAGCTACGAAGGGCGCACGGGCGATCTTCAGTTGACCGCGCTTTCATCAATGCTATTCATGCGCGCCAGATTCCCAACAAAAAGAAAGGCGCGGTATGGCCAAATCGAACACTTTCATTGGCGAGCAGACCCGTGCAATTCACGCTGGAGAGGGGCCTGATCCTCATACCGGCGCATCCGCCCCGAACATCGTGATGTCATCAACTTATGTGGCTGACGATATTGCCGGGTTTTCCGCCCATGATTTGACTGACGACAGCCCGTTTCTCTATGGGCGTTGGGCCAATCCGTCGGTGCGCCAGCTTGAGAAAAAGATTGCTGCGCTTGAGGGAACGGAAGGCTGCCTTTGCCTTGCATCCGGTATGGCGGCGGCCAATGCGATCTTCATGACGGTCCTTTCAGCCGGCGATCACGCGGTGATCTCTGATGTAACTTATGCCGGTGTCGCAGAGCTCGCGCGGGATACCTTGCCACGTCTTGGCATAGATGTGACGCTCGTTGACTTCAGCGACCTTGAAGCCGTTGAACGCGCCCTGCGCCCAAACACCAAGCTTGTTCATTCCGAGAGCCCGGCCAATCCCATCATGAGGCTGTGCGATCTTGCCGCCATTTCCGATCTTGCACACAGTGCAGGGGCCAAGCATTCCTGCGACGCAACGTTTGCGTCGCCAGTCGGGCAGAAAACAGCCGATCTTGGTGTTGATTTCGTCATGCACTCGATCACGAAGTACATTGGCGGCCATGGGGACGCCATTGGTGGCGCGATTTGTGGCTCCTCGGATGATGTCAGGGCTTTGAACCTTGAAGCGGGCATTCATTACGGCGGGATCCTGTCGCCGTTCAATGCATGGCTTATTGCGCGGGGTGCTTCGACGTTGCCGCTTCGCATGCGCGCTCATCAGGAAGGTGCCTTGAAGATTGCGCGTTTCCTGGAAGAGCATAAGGCGGTAACAAAAGTGCTTTATCCGGGGCTAGAGAGCCACCCTCAATTTGACCTTGCCCAACGTCAGATGTCGAACTTTTCCGGCATGCTTTCGTTTCAGGTTGGTGATGTCTCAACAGGCGCCAGGATCGCTGAAAAGATGGTGCGGGAATTGCAGGTCATTCATTATGCGGTGTCCCTCGGTCATCATCGTTCCCTTATCTGGTGGATGCCGACAGAAGACCTCATGAAGACCTCCTTCCGTCTTGAAGGTGATGCGCTGGAGAGTTTCCGCGCTTATTCAGGCGACGGGATCTTCCGGCTCTCGATCGGACTTGAGGATGCGGAAGATCTGATCGCTGACCTTGATCGGGTCCTTTCTTAGGATCGCCGCGTGATGGGATTGCGGTCAAAACGTCTCGGCGATCTTGTTTCTCCTTCACTGATTGCCAACGAGACGCTCGCGGATTTGGAGATCAGCGGCCTCACCGCTGATAGCCGGAAGGTAGAGCAGGGGTTCTTGTTCGTCGCAATCAAGGGTGAAAAGAGCGATGGCGCTGCCTTTATCCCATCCGCGATTGAGAACGGAGCTGTCGCCTGCATCGTGCAAGCGCCTTTCGAAGGAACGGCATCGATACCAATCATCGCGGTCGACAATCCCCGCCTGGAACTTGCCAAAGCGGCGGCGCGTTTCTTCGATCTTCAACCGCGTATGATTGCGGCGGTCACCGGGACATCCGGGAAAACGTCGGTTGCAGCGTTTCTTCGCCAGATCTGGGCGGGAGCGGGTCTAAGTGCTGCGAGCATTGGAACGGTCGGCGTTGTCAGCCCTTCGGGTGAAACCTATGGCAGTCTAACGACGCCCGATCCTGTATCATTTCACGAAACCCTCGCGCAGCTTGCCGATGATGGTGTCAGTCATGTGGCGCTCGAAGCCTCCAGCCACGGTCTTGAACAACACCGCCTCGACGGCGCTCGGATTTCAATGGCTGCTTTTACAAATCTCGGTCGGGATCATCTCGATTATCATCCGACAATGGAGGACTACTTCAACGCCAAAATGCGGCTTTTCGAGGCGCTGTTGCCGACGGGCGCACCCGCCATTGTCAATCCAGATACGCCTTATGGCGACGAGGCCGCGGATCGTGCCCGCAAGGCCGGTCTTGATCTCCGTACGGTCGGGCCGAGCGGATCCGCAATCCGTCTCCTATCAGCGGAGCCGGACGGCTTTGCGCAACGTCTTCAGCTCGATTTCGGATCTGGTACGCGGGACGTCCTGTTACCGCTTGCCGGTGCCTTCCAGGTTGAGAATGCCCTGACGGCGGCTGGTCTCGCCTCTGCCGACGGGCTACCGGACGATATGATTGCAGAACAATTGGAATGCCTTAAGGGCGCACCTGGACGGCTTGAGTTTGTTGGCAAGACGCAAAGTGGGGCATTATGTTTCATCGACTACGCCCACAAGGTCGAGGCTCTGGAAAGCGTGCTTGCTGCTCTCAGACCCTATGCGAGCGGAAAGCTGTGCGTGGTTTTCGGAGCAGGCGGCGACCGCGATCGCGGCAAACGTCCGTTGATGGGAAAGGCCGCGCGGGAGGGTGCGGACCATGTGATCGTAACCGATGATAATCCTCGGGGGGAGGACCCGGCGACAATCCGCCAGGCAATCCTCGCCGCTGTTCCTGACGCACTCGAGATCGGCGACCGCGAGGAAGCAATCGTTCACGCACTTCAACACGCAAATAGTGGGGACGTTGTCGTTATTGCCGGGAAGGGACATGAAACCGGACAGATTGTCGGAGACACAGTATTGCCGTTCTCTGATCATGACGTTGTTCGTAAGGCGCTTCAGCGATAGTGGTGTGGGCCAATGGGTCAGCCTTGACTGACCCAATTTGAGAAGAACAGGGATGGGATCAACTTGACGACAACAACAGCGGGTCCGGAGTCGACCTTGTGGCTCGCGAGTGATGCGGCGGCAGCAATCGGCGCTGAACTCCATGCGGCAGGTGACACCCCCATCTCTGGGGTGTCGATCGATAGCAGGACGGTTTCGCCTGGCGACATCTTTTTTGCCATTAAGGGTGACCGTTTTGATGGGCACGACTTTGCTAAAATGGCAGTGGGTGCGGGCGCGCGCTTTGCCGTGGTTGCACGGGACAGGCGTGCAGAAATTGATCTCGACGATCAAAACGTTCTGATCGTTGAGGACGTCTTACAGGCGATGGAGGCGCTCGCCTGCGCTGCCCGTGACAGGCTGCGGCGTAGTCATAAAGCGAAAGTTGTCGGTGTCACTGGAAGTGTCGGCAAGACCGGGACGAAAGAAGCGCTCAGGCTATCTCTATCCGCCTGCGGCAAAACCCATGCGTCGCTGGCATCGTTCAATAATCATTGGGGTGTTCCTCTGACTTTGTCGAGAACGCCTTCCGATATTGATTTTGGCGTCTACGAAATCGGCATGAATCATGCGGGTGAAATCGAGCACCTCGTCGATATGGTCCGACCAGACATCGCAATCATTACGACTGTCGGCCCTGTGCATCTTGAATTTTTTGAGAATGAAGAGGGAATCGCGCGGGCCAAAGCAGAGATCTTCTCGGGCCTGGAACCCGATGGATACGCTGTCCTAAACGCCGACAATCACCACTTCCCGCTCCTGTCAGACATCGCAAGAGATTCCGGAGCATCGATTGTGGCGTTTGGAGAAGCATCCGGAGCGGATGTGAGGCTTGTTTCAGTCGACCTCAATGAGGACAGCAGCGACGTCTCTATCGATCTTATGGGGACCCGCTATGCCTACAGGTTGGGTGCGCCGGGCCGTCATATTGTCCAGAATTCTCTGGCTGTCGCCGCCGCGCTTCATTTGGTAGGGGCTGATGTCAACACAGGATTGGAGGCTCTTTCCGGGCTTTCCGCGCCAAAGGGGCGTGGCGCGCGCCATCGCCTCAAAGCCGGGAAGGGTGCGCTAACCCTTCTTGACGAGAGCTACAACGCCAATCCGACCTCCATGCGCGCAGCCCTTTCGCTTCTCGGTAGTACGGAACCAGATGACGATGGTCGGCGGATTGCCGTTCTCGGTGATATGCTGGAGCTTGGACCGGAAAGCGATACCCTGCACGCGGGGTTATCCGATGCGGTCCTCAACGCTAATGTTAAACGCGCTTACCTCTGCGGAACCCATATGGCGTTTCTTGCGGATCGGTTATCTGAAAAAATATCGGTGAAATATGCTGACCAATCAGCGGGACTTGAAGAAAGTCTGTTAGCTGAGGTTGCGGAAGGGGATGTGGTTATGGTGAAAGGGTCGCTAGGCAGCCGAATGGGGCGTCTTGTTGAGGCGCTCCAGCGCCGTTTCCCTCCCGAAGCGCTGTAAGCCGACATTTTATGCTCCGTTGACCAGAGCGCTTGAACCAGATCCGGGTTTAACTGGAAAGCCGATCGATGC
>JBCDCU010000170.1:0-8103 GCA_039181265.1 Pseudomonadota bacterium
CCAAAAGCGTCCAAACGCAATAAGAGTGCGGCCCGATAATGTCAACGTCTATTGAAGAGAACCACCGCGCCAACCTACTCGCGGAGGCAATCAGAACGGATAACGTCATACCGCGAAACCAAGCCGTTGAACCAACCACGCAAAATTGCCGAAATTTTAGGCAAAAATCGTCTGGTGAACGGCGGTCCAGCTAACGCGATAACGACAAGTGGTTTCTGATCGCCGGCCACAAACATCTCGATCAAGCCCTTGATCATACTCAAGGAAAAAACCATCCGACCGCGAAACTCGAACTGCACACACGACAATGGTCTATTTCAGTGAGCATTTCACTTGTCACCAGCGCGTCCTTACCGGTAAGACATAAACCGGCTCTGAGGCGAGCCATACTTCGGGGGATTCCACATGGCCGACCGCTTTGAACCGCAAGCAAACCTGGTGACGGTTTTTGGTGGATCGGGTTTCGTCGGGCGCCATGTGGTGAAAGCGCTTGCTAACCGCGGATACCGCGTTCGGGTGGCGTGCCGCAGACCGGACCTTGCCGGTTTCCTGCGCCCGCTTGGCACCGTCGGTCAGATCCAGCCGGTCCAGGCCAATTTGCGCTATCCCGATTCCGTCGCGCGCGTCATTGATGGCGCAGATGCCGTCATCAATCTCGTCGGCATTCTCTTTGAGACAGGCCGTCAGAAGTTTTCATCGATCCAGGCGGAGGGCGCGAGAGCCGTCGCGCGTGCGGCTAAAGAAGAAGGCGTTGAGCGTTTCGTACAGGTTTCCGCAATCGGCGCGGATGCAGCAAGCGACATTGCCTATCAGCGCTCGAAAGGTGAGGCGGAAGCCGCCGTCTTCGACGCCCATCCGGAAGCGAATGTGCTGAGGCCGTCGATCATCTTTGGTCCGGAAGACAATTTCTTCAATCAGTTCGCAGGTATGGCGGCAAGCCTTCCGGCCCTGCCGCTGATTGGGGGCGGCGAGACGCGTTTTCAACCCGTCTATGTTCAGGATGTCGCCGAGGTCGTAGCTCGTGGAGTCGATGGCGTTCTTAAACCCGGCGCGATTTATGAGCTTGGCGGGCCGCATGTTGCGACCTTCAAGGAATGCCTTGAACTGATGCTGGCGATCATCAAGCGCGATCCGATGCTTCTCACCATCCCCTTCGGGCTTGCAAAATTGCAGGGCCGGATCATGCAGCTTCTGCCGAAACCGCCGCTCACCTACGATCAGGTGCGCATGCTTGAACAGGATAACGTTGTGTCCGACGCTGCCAAGGCGGACGGACGGACACTTGAGGGTCTTGGTATCAATCCGCAATCCATGGATGCGATCCTGCCGACCTATCTCGTGCGTTTCCGCCCTTACGGGCAGTTCTCACCCGATTCCGTCGAAAACTGACAAGCCATCACCCGGTGAAGTAGAGCCCGACGAAGCCAGCGGTCCCGACGAGGATCCGCCAATAGGCGAAGGGCGCGAAGCCGTGACGTGAGACGAAATCAAGAAGGTGTTTCACCACGAGGGCCGCCATCACAAAGGCCGTTGCAAAGCCGATCGCAACCAGCATGAGATCGTCTGCCGTAACGAACTCCCGGTTTTTATAAAGGTCATAGACAAAGGCGCCGCCCATGGTCGGCATGGCAAGGAAAAAGGTGAATTCTGCAGCGGAGCGCTTATCAGTTCCCATCAAAAGAGACCCGGCAATCGTTGAGCCGGACCGCGACACGCCTGGAATCAAAGCGAGACACTGGCATAGACCGATCTTCAGGCAGAGCGATGGCGGATAGTCCATGACATTGGTGTAGCGCGGCGTCATCCCATTCGCTTTTTTGTCGACCCACAGAAGAATAAAGCCACCGATAATGAGCGTCGTGCAGATCAGCGCCGGGCTCTCGAAAAGAACCGTCTTGATGAGACTGTGGAAGGCGACACCAGCGAAGGCCGCAGGCAGAAATGCAATCGTCACCCCGGCAACAAACCGGCGCGCTTCAGCACTATCCGGGAGCGCCTTCGCAATCGCCCAGAGGCGATAGAAATAAAGCGTCAAAATTGCGAGGATCGCGCCAAGCTGGATGAGAACTTCGAACACTTTGCCGGTGCTTTCGAAGCCAAGAAAATGGCCAAGAAGCAGAATATGGCCGGTCGACGAAACGGGTATAAACTCGGTCAAGCCCTCGACAATGCCGAGGATGAACGCGGAGACAATCGTATCGGTGTCCATGAAAATGCCTTTTAGACGGAGAGAATGACCGGCGGGACGTTGGTCACCCTGCCGTAAACCATATTTTTAAAGGGTCCGTAAACCATCAAAGGTGCAAAATGAGGCGGGTGCGCTTACCTCACGCCAGCGCTCTTCAGCGATGCGGCTTCTCAACATGTTAAGACTGGTTCACTATCCGTTTTCCGCCCACAGCCGTTTTGTCCGGCTGTGCCTTGCCGAATATGGCGAAGAGGCCGAACTTACCGAGGCAAAGCCTTGGGAACGGCGCGAAGCGCTTCTCAAAATCAATCCGGCCGGAACAATCCCGATCCTGATTGAAAATTCAGGACCAGCCATCTGCGGCTATGACGTGATTGCGGAATATCTCGACGAAACGCGCGGACCGCTTCAGCGTGACCGTCGCCTTATGCCTGAAAACCCGAATCAGCGGGCGGAAATCCGACGCCTCGTCAATTGGTTCCTTGTCAAAATGAATGAGGAAGCCGTCTCTTATCTGGTGAAGGAAAAGATCGAGAAGATCGAGCTTGGTTCATCGGAAGGCGGACCGCCAGACAGCCAGGTTGTGCGTGTTGCACGATCCAATCTACGCCCGCATCTCGATTATATTTCCTTTCTTGCAGGAACCCGGAATTATCTCGGCGGCCAGCGCCTTTCCTATGCAGATCTTGCAGCAGCGGCGGCCCTTTCGGTCGTCGATTACACGGGCGACATTGTGTGGGAAGACGACGATGCCGTGAAAGCCTGGTATAGCCGCATGAAGTCCCGCCCCTCCTTTCGTGCTATCCTTGCTGAAAGGCTGCGTGGCTTGCCACCGGCTCCCCATTACACGGATCTTGATTTCTGAACCCGATCAAACCCGAAGGATTGAAAACCCGGCTCGTCGAAGATGCCCTACGCGAAGGTTTCAGCGCGGTCGGTGTGACGCGTCCGGACCGGATCAGCGAGGCCGGCTCCGCGTTGTCGGGTTTTCTTGAGCGCGGCTTTCACGGCACAATGGGCTGGCTTCGGACGCGTCAAGACGAACGCGGCTCACCTGAACGCCTTTGGCCCGATGTGCGATCCGTCATTATGGTGTCCATGAACTACGGACCGGATCTGGACCCGCTCGCATCCCTGGATCAGCGCGACCGCGCGACCATCTCGGTCTACGCGCAAAACCGTGATTATCATGATGTGGTCAAGGGGAAACTCAAACTGGTGGCGGGTCGCTTTGCCGCCTATAGCGGCCATGACGTCAAAGTGTTTGTCGATACGGCCCCGGTCATGGAAAAGCCGCTTGCGGAAAAGGCGGGGCTTGGATGGCAGGGCAAGCACACCAATCTTGTGAGCCGCGACTTCGGTTCGTGGACCTTTCTCGGCGCAATCTTCACGACAGCGGATTTGCCGGAAGACGAGGCAGAGCGCGACCATTGCGGCTCGTGCCGAGCCTGCCTTGATATCTGCCCGACGAACGCCTTTCCGGACCCCTATCAGATCGATGCGAGACGGTGCATTTCTTATCTCACCATCGAGCACAAAGGCCTAATTGACCGCGCTTTGCGCCCTCTCATGGGAAACCGCATTTACGGCTGTGACGATTGCCTCGCAGTGTGTCCCTGGAACAAGTTTGCAAGCCGCGCCCGGGAGGCGAAATTCCATGGGCGCGATGAGTTGAATGCTCCGGCTCTCGAGACGCTTGTTGCGCTTGATGACACCGCGTTTCGCACGCTCTTTTCCGGTTCTCCGATCAAGCGGATTGGCCGCGATAAATTCGTGTCCAACGTTCTGATTGCCATCGGAAACTCAGGTGAACCTGATCTTCTTGAGGCTTGCCGTGCCAGACTTGACGATGACGCTGAAATTGTCCGCGCCATGGCCGTTTGGGCCCTGTCACGTCTTCTGTCTCCTGAAGCCTTTCAAAGCCTGAAAGAAGAGCACCTTCCAAACGAGCCATCCGCTCTGGTTGCCAGCGAATGGAATTGATGGCAGGGTCCGCGCGATGGTGGGGCTTTTTATCTTCGGGCTTGGTTATTCAGCAGTGAGCGCGGTCAATGCGATGGGGCACGCGGGTTTGCTGCATGCCAGAACCGTTTACGCGACCACACGCTCACCGGAGAAGGCAAGCCATCTTACGGAAGCCGGTCTGCACGCTCATATTTTCCCGAATGATAATCCGGGCGACCAGGCGCTGAAGGATGCGCTCGCCACAGCCAGTCACGTCCTTGTTTCAATCGCACCCGACACAGATCCTCTCGGGCGCGATCCGGTCCTCGATCATTTCGCTGACGTGCTCAGAAAAAGCGCTGCCCTCAAATGGGTAGGCTATTATTCGACGGTTGGCGTTTATGGCGACCATGAGGGCGCCTGGGTTGATGAAACGAGCGAATGCCGTCCTGTCAGCACACGCTCCAAGGCACGCGTGATGGCTGAAAATCAATGGCTCGACTTCGCAAAACAAACCGATGTTCCGGTCGCGATCATCCGCCTTGCGGGCATTTATGGTCCAGGACGCAACGCTTTCGTCAATTTTAAAAGCGGCCGCGCCCGGCGGATCATCAAGCCTGGCCAGGTCTTTAACCGAATTCATGTGGCCGATATCGCCGCGATCACCCTTGCCGCAGCAAGCAAAAGAGCCGGGGGGCTCTTTAATGGCTCTGACGACGAACCCGCACCGCCACAAGATGTCGTGGAATATGCTGCAGAGCTTATGGGAGAGCCGGTGCCCCCTGACATACCCTTCGATGAGGCCGAACTTTCTCCAATGGGACGTTCCTTCTACGGCGAAACAAAACGGGTGAGTAACGACAAGATCAAAACCGAGCTTGGCGTTTCGCTTTCCTTTCCGACATATCGTGATGCGCTGAACCGGCTTTGGGAGGACGGAACATGGGCAAAACCGGAGACCTTGAGACCTCTGGTCTCATGACCGTGAGCCCGGTTCGAACGGGCCTGATAGCGGCCGTTACCATGGTCGCCTTTGCCTTCAATTCCGTCATTGCGCGCGCAGCCCTTGGCCAGGACCTGATCGACCCCGCGAGCTATACGACGATCCGCATGGGGTCGGGAGCGCTAGTCCTTTTTGCGATCGTCGCTCTTGCGAGAAAAGAGCGCGCGCGCGAAAAAGCCGGATCGTGGTATTCCGGCTTTCTCCTTTTCACCTATGCCATCTTCCTGTCCTTTGCCTATGTCGGGATCGATACCGGGATCGGTGCGCTTGTTCTGTTTGCCGGCGTTCAGGCGACTATGATCGGGTTTGGGCTTTATGCGGGCGAACGACCGAGCGCCATAGCCTGGATTGGAAACGCGATTGCCATTGCGGGCTTCGTTTATCTTGTAAGCCCGGGTCTCTCAGCACCCGACCCGGTCGCCGCGATTTTGATGTTCATCTCCGGCGTTGCATGGGGTCTCTATTCGGTCCGTGGGCGGGGCGCTGCCGATCCGGTCGGTGCAACGGCCAAGAACTTCGTTTACTGCGCGCCGATGACGCTCATACCGCTGGTCCTGTTCATCGGCTCCATCGACATCAATCCATGGGGTGCGTTGCTTGCTGCTCTCTCCGGGGCAGTGACATCGGCGCTTGGCTATATTCTCTGGTACGAAGCGCTGAAAGGACTCACATCAACTAAAGCCGCGGTTCTGCAGTTGACCGCACCGCTCATCGCATCGTTTTTCGGCGTAATCCTCTTATCAGAACCCGCGACCCTGAGGCTCTGGCTCTCCGCGGTCCTGATCACAGGTGGCGTCGCCATGGCGGTCCTTGCCCGATCACGCACCGCTTAGCGCCTCAAGAATCCGCAACAAAAGTGCAATATCCTGTGGGCGCGATAAACGGTGATCACCATCCGGGACGATGGTGACCAGGACCTCATCATGGGGCAGATGGTCAATGAGGCCGAGGCCGTGAGCAAGCGGGACATCTGGATCGTCCCGCCCGTGCAGAATGTGGATCGGGCACCCCAACTCCATCGGGTGACCGCCGATCAGATGGTTCCTGCCATCCTCAATCAGTCCGAGCGTTATGCGGTAGTCGCCATCGCCATAGGCTGATGGCCGGTCATGGTATCCGGTGCCAAGGATCTCGGTTTTCAGCTCATCCGGGAAACGCGCCCACATCAGCCGTTCGGTCATATCCCAGGCCGGTGCAATCAGAGCGATTGCGTGAATACGCTCGCTACCGAGCGCGCGCGCCAGAAGAAGCGCGATCCATCCGCCCATCGAAGACCCAATGAGGATTTGCGGCCCGCTTGTCACCTGTTGAAAGACCGCTTCAGCCTCTTCAAGCCAAGCCGAAATCGTTCCATCTTCGAATGATCCTTCCGAGAGACCGTGACCGGAATAATCAAACCGCGTCGATGAGATATCCCGATCCTTTGCAAAGGTTGCAAGAGCGGTTGCTTTTTCGCCGAGCATTGAGGATTTGAACCCACCTAGCCAAAAGAGGCCGGGACGGTTCGGATCTCCCGGTTCATCAATCACCGCAATCCTGCGGCTGGTATCACCAGCACCAACCTCCAACCAGGTCAGGTTTGCGGGAGCACTTGTCTGCTCTTCCTTCATGAACGCCTCTCGTCTATCACAAGGCCATGATGTCCGATCGCAACCCCGTTGACCATTCCCCCAATACGGCGTTCGACCTTCCTTTGCCGGATCTCAACGGAAAGACGATCCTGCAGGTGATTCCGACGCTTGAAGCAGGCGGCGCGGAACGCACGACGATTGATATTGCCGAAGGTGTTGTCAAAGCCGGTGGGCAGGCTCTGGTGGCCAGTGCCGGTGGACGCCTTGAAAGCGCTCTTAAGTCCGTTGGCGGTAAGCATGTGACACTGCCCCTCGATGCGAAGGCAAGGCTTGATCGACATTTGACGAACCGATTTGCGCTCAAAGCGCTCTGCAAGCGCGAGCAGGTTTCCCTCGTCCATGCACGCTCCCGCGCACCGGCTTTCGCAGCCCTTGCAGCAGCGCGATCTTCGTCCCTTCCGTTCATCACCACCTATCATGGCATTTATTCGGAAAGGACCGCTCTGAAGCGTTGGTATAACTCGGTGATGGCGGCGGGAGATGCAGTGATCGCCAACTCCCATTACACAAAATCGATTGTTCTCTCGCGGTATGGTTTGCCCCCTGACAAGGTTCCAGTTGTTCATCGCGGAACCGATCTGCAGCTTTTCGACCCAGCACGCATAGCTGAGGAAGACAGCGCCACTCTGCGCGCACAATGGAAGATCCCTGAGCACCGGCCGGTCGTGCTTCTCCTAGCGCGCATTACTGAAATCAAAGGGCATATCCACGCCGTTGAGGCGCTCGGCCTCCTCAAAAAGCGTGGAATGGACATACCCTGTCTTGTCTTTGCAGGACGCCCGCAGAGCGAAAGCTATGTGGAGCGTATCAAGCACATGATCGCAGAGACCGGCCTTGGCCACGATGTCAGTTTCGTTGGCCATGTCGACAATGTCCCGCTTGCCCTTTCCGTCGCAGACATCGTCATCCAGCCTTCGACAAAGCCTGAAACGTTCGGGAGGGCGGCTGCCGAAGCCCAGGCATTCTGCGTTCCCGCGATCTCATATGACCATGGCGGCGCGACCGAGACGATCGCAGCTCCGCCGTACGTTTCTGAAGACGCCCGTACCGGTTACAGGGTCAAGCTTGGAGACAGAAACGGGCTCGCCGATGCGGTGGAAGCCCTTCTCACGATGGGAAAGGATGAGCGCCTCGCCATGGGCCGACGTGGCCGAAACCACATTGCGAACCACTTTTCGCTTCAACGCATGGTCGCTGATACACTCAATATTTACAGCTCATTTCTATAATTTCGCCCGCTTTTGCTATCACTACTCAAATGCTGTTGACTTTATGTCAAATGGTGTACACTTGGGATCCACCCTGCATTTGAGGAGAATGACCGTCACCATGGCGGG
>JBCDCU010000171.1:0-8102 GCA_039181265.1 Pseudomonadota bacterium
CGCGCCATCATGCTGATCCGTGCGTACCGCGCCCGCGGTCACTTGCACGCTAACCTTGACCCGCTCGGCATCCAGGGCAAGCTCAACGACTTTTCCGAACTCAGCCTGTCGAACTACGGCTTCTCGGATGCGGATCTCAACCGCCCGATCTTTATTGACTACTATCTCGGCCTTGAAACGGCGACGATTAAGGAAATCGATGCCGTCCTCAAGCGCACCTACTGCGGAACGCTCGGCGTCGAATTCATGCATATTTCCGATCCGGCAGCCAAAAGCTGGATCCAGGAACGCATCGAAGGACCGGATAAAGAGATCGCCTTTACCGAAAACGGCAAGAAGGCAATTTTGAACAAACTCATCGAAGCTGAAGGCTTCGAGAGATTTATCGATGTCAAATACACCGGCACCAAACGGTTTGGTCTTGATGGTGGCGAGTCGCTCGTTCCCGCCCTGGAGCAGATCATCAAGCGCGGCGGTCAGCTTGGGGTCGAGGACATCGTGCTCGGCATGGCCCACCGCGGTCGCCTGAATGTGCTTTCACAGGTGATGGGCAAACCCCACAAAGCGATCTTCCACGAATTCAAAGGCGGATCTTACGCGCCGGAAGAAGTCGAAGGATCGGGCGACGTGAAATATCACCTTGGCGCTTCTTCCGACCGCTCTTTCGATGACAACAATGTTCATTTGTCGTTGATGCCGAACCCGTCGCATCTGGAGATCGTCAATCCGGTTGTGCTCGGTAAAGCCCGTGCGAAGCAGGACCAGACCAATACTCCGAATGAGGAGGGTTCGCGCGATCGCTCCAACGTCCTGCCGCTCCTTCTTCATGGGGATGCTGCTTTTGCTGGACAGGGTGTAGTCGCAGAATGTTTCGGTCTGTCTGGCTTGAAGGGTCACCGGACCGGCGGCTCGATCCACTTCGTGATCAACAATCAGATCGGCTTCACAACCAATCCAAACTGGTCACGCTCATCACCCTACCCGACCGACGTTGCCAAGCTGATCGAGGCACCGATCTTCCATGTGAACGGCGATGATCCCGAAGCTGTCGTTTTCGCTGCAAAGATTGCGACCGAATTCCGTCAGAAGTTCGCACGCCCGGTGGTTATCGACATGTTCTGCTACCGTCGTTTCGGCCACAATGAGGGTGACGAACCGGCATTCACGCAGCCGATCATGTATAAGAAAATCCGCTCGCATGCCTCGACGCTGGAGATCTACGCCGAGAAACTCACCAAAGAAGGTGTGGTCACCAAAGAAGAAGTCGACGCGCAAAAGGCTGCATGGCGCCGGCACCTCGATGACGAGTTCGACGCGGGCCAAGCCTACATGCCGAACAAAGCCGACTGGCTCGATGGCGAATGGTCAGGATTGACAATCGCAGACCGTGAAGATGAGAGCCGCCGAGGGGTAACGGGCGTTCCTATTGAGGATCTGAAACGGATTGGCGAAGCCATTACGTCGGTGCCAAAAGGCTTTAACATTCACCGCACGATCCAGCGTTTCATGAACAATCGCCGCAAGATGATCGAGTCAGGCGAAGGCATTGACTGGGCAACGGCCGAGGCGCTCGCATTCGGAGCCACTTGCGTCGAAGGCCATGAAGTCCGCTTGTCCGGCCAGGATTGTGAACGGGGAACCTTCTCTCAACGCCATTCTGTGCTCTACGATCAGGAGAGCGAAGAACGCTTCATTCCACTCAACACAGTATCGGGGGATCAAGGGACCTATACGGTCATTAACTCGATGCTCTCGGAAGAGGCCGTGCTTGGCTACGAATACGGCTATTCGCTCCAGGCGCCTAACGACCTTGTTCTTTGGGAAGCGCAGTTCGGCGATTTCGCAAACGGCGCGCAGGTCCTCTTCGACCAATTCATTTCGTCAGCCGAGCGCAAATGGCTGCGGATGTCGGGCCTCGTCTGTCTTCTCCCGCACGGCTATGAAGGCCAGGGACCGGAGCACTCATCGGCACGTCTTGAGCGGTTCCTGCAATTGTGCGCGGAAGACAATATGCAGGTCGCCAATTGCACGACGCCAGCGAATTACTTCCACATTCTGCGTCGGCAGTTGCGCCGCGATTTCCGAAAACCGCTCATCCTGATGACGCCAAAGTCTCTGCTGCGCCACAAGATGTGCGTCTCAAAACTCGACGAGTTGGGCGACGAAACAACCTTCCATCGGGTCCTGTGGGACGATGCGGAACTCGAGGGATCCGATCAGAAAATCGTCGCAGACGATAAGATCCGCAAAGTCGTGCTCTGTTCAGGCAAGGTCTATTACGATCTTTACGAAGGTAGGCGCAAACGCGGTATTGATGATGTCTATATCATGCGCCTTGAACAGCTTTATCCGTTCCCGGCAAAAGCGCTTGTACATGAGCTCTCACGGTTCAAGAACGCAGACATGGTCTGGTGCCAGGAGGAACCGAAGAATATGGGCGCATGGTTCTTTGCTGAGCCCTACATCGAATGGGCGCTCAACCATGTCGAAGCGAAACACAAACGGCCAATTTACGCAGGCCGTCCCGCCTCCGCTGCGACGGCGACCGGCCTTATGTCCACGCACCTGAAACAGATGGAAGCATTCATCGATCACGCCTTTGCGTGACCGGTCATAATCTGAGGCGAAAAGCCTCTTGTTGAGGAAAGAGAACGAAGATGGCAACCGAAATCCGTGTTCCAACGCTCGGAGAATCCGTGAGCGAAGCAACCGTTGGCCAGTGGTATAAGAAGCCTGGGGACGCGGTTCAGGCCGATGAGCCGTTGGTTGAATTGGAAACCGACAAAGTCACGGTCGAGGTTCCAGCACCAGCGGCAGGCGTTCTCGGCGACATCTCGGTTGAAGCGGGCGAGACCGTCGAAGTCGGAGCTTTGCTTGGCATGGTGAGTGAAGGCGATGCCCCCGCCGCAAACGGTGGCGCACCAGCGGCTGCGCCAGCAGAAGCCGCGAGCGAACCTGCTGAGACGACAACGAACGGAGCAGCAGCTGAAGCCGGCGGAGCGCTGGTCGATGTGGTCGCGCCAACGGCAGGCGAATCGGTTACCGAGGCTGATGTCGGAACGCTGATGGTGAAAGTCGGTGACGCGGTCAGCGTCGATCAGCCGCTTTTCGAACTTGAGACGGATAAGGCGGCCCTTGAGGTCACAGCTCCTGTGGCGGGCGTTGTTGCGGAAATCCTCCATGATGAAGGCGCCACCATCACACCCGGCGATGTCATCGTCAGGATTCAGGAAGGCGCTGCAGGAGCAGCGGTCGCCGCACCGAAAGCAGAAGCACCGGCTCCTGCGCCACAAGCTCCGGCGCCCGCGCCTGCGGCTCCGCAAACAGCGATGCCACCAGCCCCATCAGCACAAAAAATGATGGCTGAGAACAATCTGAGCGCCGATCAGGTGGCAGGGTCAGGCAAACGCGGTCAGGTTCTCAAAGGCGATGTGATCGCGGCAATGGAAACGATTTCTGCGGCTCCTGCGGCAGCCGCTCCGCAGTCAATTGCCCGCGCACCATCCGTGCCGGACGATGAGGCCCGTGAGGAACGGGTGAAAATGACCCGCCTTCGCCAGACCATCGCGCGCCGTCTTAAGGACGCCCAGAACACCGCAGCCATGCTCACCACTTACAACGAGGTGGACATGAAGCCGGTTATGGATCTGCGCAAAAGCTACAAGGATCTCTTCGAGAAGAAGCATGGCGTAAAGCTTGGCTTCATGGGCTTCTTCACGAAAGCCATCACCCATGCTTTGAAAGAGATCCCCGCGGTCAATGCGGAAATTGATGGAACCGACATCATCTACAAAAACTTCTGCCATATCGGGGTTGCTGTTGGCACACCGAAAGGTCTTGTCGTTCCGGTGGTTCGCGATGCCGATGAGATGTCGATTGCAGAAATCGAGAAGGAAATCGGCAGGCTCGGTGCAGCGGGTCGAGATGGCACCCTCTCCATGGCCGACATGCAGGGCGGCACATTCACGATTTCCAACGGCGGTGTCTACGGCTCACTCATGTCGTCACCGATCCTGAACGCGCCGCAATCCGGCATTCTTGGCATGCACAAAATTCAGGAACGCCCGGTTGTCGTGAACGGTGAAATCACCATTCGGCCGATGATGTATCTGGCGCTTTCCTATGATCACCGCATCGTTGACGGTAAGGAAGCGGTGACCTTCCTTGTTCGCGTCAAGGAAAGCTTAGAAGATCCGCAACGCCTCGTTCTCGACCTTTAGGAGCCGGAGCAGCGCGCAAGGATCGGGGACAAGCGATGCGGCATCTTCTTATCGCGGGATTGATTTTCACCGGCGCGATAGGTTTGGTGCAAGCATTCAGCCCCTCTCAGGTCACCCCTATCCAGATCGCCCAAGCGGATGAGCGTATTAGGGCAATCGCGGGGAATTACCGTGTCCTCGGCCGCAATGCCAATGGATCGCGCTATAGCGGTCAAGTCCTCGTCAGTGCTGTCGGAGACAAAGCCTATTTCCGGTGGCAGATAAACAACGATGTTTTCCAGGGCCAGGGCAAGTTTGAGAACGGCCTCCCGTTGATTTATTGGGGCCAGCCGGAGCCCGTCGTCGATACGCTTGCACCCGGTGGCGAACTCGCCGTCATCTGGAACGGCGGACGAGCCAATGAAACGCTTACATCCATCAGATAAAGCCCGCCGGGCACATTCAGAAGTAAGGAACTCAAGATGTCATATGATCTTGTCGTAATCGGTAGCGGACCGGGCGGTTATGTTTGCGCCATTAAGGCAGCCCAACTCGGCATGAAAGTCGCTGTGGTTGAAAAGCGTGAAACGTTCGGGGGCACGTGACTCAATATCGGCTGTATTCCCTCCAAAGCGCTCCTCCATGCCTCCGAGCTTTTTGCGGAAGCGGGCCATTCCTTCGCCGCTATGGTAATTGGTGTCGGAAAACCGAAGCTCGATCTTGGAAAAATGATGGGCTTTAAGGATGGCGTCGTCGAAGCCAATGTCTCCGGCGTTGCTTATCTTTTTGGAAAAAACAAGATCGACAGCTTCATCGGCCATGGAAAGATCCTCGGCCCGGGCAAAGTGCAAGTAACGCCGGATGAAGGGGCCGCGGAAATTGTCGAAGCGAAGAACATTGTGATTGCCACCGGTTCCGATGTTGCAGGAATTCCCGGTCTCGATATCGACATTGATGAAAAGGTCATTGTCTCATCGACCGGTGCGCTTGAACTTGAGAAAGTGCCCGAGCACATGGTCGTGGTCGGTGGCGGCGTCATCGGCCTTGAACTCGGCTCAGTCTGGAAACGGCTCGGCGCCAAGGTCACGGTTGTCGAATATCTTGATAAGATCCTTGGGCCGATGGACGGCGAAGTCTCCAAGAAATTCCAGTCCATGCTGAAGAAGCAAGGTATGGAGTTCAAGCTCTCATCCAAAGTAACAGGCGTTGAAAAGGCCAAGAACGGCGCGACCGTTACGTTCGAACCGGTGGCGGGTGGCGATGCAGAGACGCTCGATGCGGATATCGTTTTGATCTCCACAGGCCGTATCCCCTACACGGCAGGCCTCGGCCTTGAAGAGGCAGGCATCGAAACCGAGCGCGGACGCGTCAAGATCGACTCGCATTTCAAGACGAATGTCGACGGAATTTATGCAATCGGCGATGTGGTTGCAGGCCCGATGCTCGCCCATAAAGCGGAAGACGAGGGCATGGCCGTCGCCGAAATTCTTGCCGGTCAGGCCGGTCATGTAAATTACGACGTGATCCCAAGCGTCGTCTATACAATGCCGGAAGTGGCATCCGTCGGAAAAACCGAAGAAGAATTGAAGGAAGCCGGGATTGCCTATTCATCCGGCAAGTTTCCGTTCACCGCCAATGGCCGCGCGCGCGCCATGCAGGCAACGGATGGCTTCGTGAAAGTCTTGGCTGACAAGAAGACCGATCGCGTCCTTGGCGTTCATATTGTTGGTTTTGGAGCGGGCGACATGATCCATGAGGCAGCCGTCCTTATGGAGTTTGGCGGCTCGTCTGAAGATCTCGGGCGCACCTGTCACGCTCACCCGACCCTATCTGAGGCCGTGCGCGAAGCGGCGCTCGCGACGTTTGCGAAGCCGATCCACATTTAAGGGAAACCGCGCCATGACCCAGTTTCGGCTTTTAGTCGCATCCATTCTTGCAACAGGCTTCCTCACATCAGGAAGCCTTGCTTTGGAGAGCGTAACGCTGAAACCGGGAGCCACTTATGTGGTTGCCGAAACCATCGGCAGCAAACGGACAACGATCCCGCGCTTTTGTTCTGTGCCGGACGGCATTTCCTATCATCCAGGACCGAAGGGCGAATCCGGCACCGCCTGTTTTTCGAAGATCACACGAAAGGTCGAACGGGCCGCCGCCTTTCTTTCCTTTCCAAAAACGGCCATCTATCCCGATTTCGCCGTAAGGGTCTCGAAGGGCCGCAAGCGGGTTAAAAAAGGGACCGTGCGCCTTGAGCGGAAAGATCCGGATAGAGGTGTCTTTTATGTGCTCGAAGTCCCCCCTGGTCGCTATTTCCCGGCTGTCGGCGCAACGTCTCTTTCAAGTACCAACACACTCTCGGTGGAAGGCCGCGTGCCATTCATCGACGTGAAGCCGGGTCAGGTGACTTATATCGGAACCTATGACCCCTTCTTCGTAACGGACACCAATCCGGTTCGTTTCAACGCAAAAGGGCTTGCGAACGTCCTGGAAACGAACGGTCTGGACGGCTTTCAGGGGCGCCTTGTGACAGCGCGCCCAAAGGCCGGTCATATTGACTGCATCGACCGGGTGCCTATTGTGAAACCGTTGAAAGAATGCCGCTTTAAACAAATCGGCGGGCGATATTAAGTCCGCTTGAGGAGAGGGGTTAGACATGCCGCCGCTTGAGCTCCTGCTTGCTTTTTTCGCAGCCGCCGCGGTCTTTGCCTATATGCCGGGGCCCGCGATGATTTATGCCACCGCGCAAACGATCGCACGGGGACGACGGGCTGGCTTCATGGCAAGCCTTGGCATTCATTTGGGTGGCTATGTTCACGTAATCGCAGCAGCGTTTGGCCTTGCCGCCCTCTTTGAAGCGGTGCCGGTTCTTTATTTCATTTTGAAACTCGCCGGTGCGGCTTATCTGATCGTACTCGGTCTTGCGATGATCCTGACACGAACAAGAATGCCTGGGAGCGTTCCGACATTACCTCGTAAATCCGCCAGACGGGCCTTTTACGAGAGCATAACGGTGGAAGTTCTCAATCCGAAGACAGCGGTTTTTTATCTCGCGTTCCTACCCCAATTTACGAGCGAAGCTGCCACTTTGCCGCTGTGGGCGCAGCTCATCATCCTTGGAACGATTGTCAACATCATGTTTTCGAGTGCCGATCTCGTTTGCGTTGCCCTCGCCGACCGCATAAAGGCTGCGATCCGGTCTTCCCATCGAACCACCGGTTGGGCGAAACGTGTCGCAGGCGGGCTCTTGATTGGACTTGGCGTTAATCTCGCGCTTCAGCGCCAATAAAATCTTCGGATAACGAGGCTGATCTACACACAGCGTCATCGGGAAGGTTGAAGGTGAAGAAGCAGCTCGTCGCGCGCTTTGTCGAGACCTTTATAGCGAAGCTGTTCCGGCTCCATTGCAGCGAGATTACGGGAAAGATGCGCGGTGGCCTCCACCCCGCCCGGACGGCTCCTCACAGCGCTGAGACGCGCCACGTCGATATGGACTGTAAAGAGAATATCGCCCGAACGGGGAAGCTTTGTGAGAGTCTGAATTTCAGAGCGCACGAATGGATCCATCAAAAAGGCGGGATCATCGAAACGATCCGCGTGTTTCGCACGCTTCTTTTCGTGGACCAGATTGTCGTCGGCATAAAGTCCCCAATTCTCACGGCGTAGCGACTCAGACGGTTTGAGATTGTCGAAGATGCGCTCGATCAAAAGGGCGTTTCGCGTACCTTCGGCAAATCCGGGGACCGGCGCATGAATGTCATGCATCGGACGATTGAACTTCTCGGAAAGCCGCCAGGATGACGGAAAGAAGAGCACACCGGCGGCGAGGATCCAGCCACTTTCAGTTTTGCGCATAAGAAGAAGATCGTCCTGACTGAGCAGTGCTGCCTGAAGAAGCGGTGGCGCCCC
>JBCDCU010000172.1:0-8080 GCA_039181265.1 Pseudomonadota bacterium
CGTGGGCAAAGTAAGTGTGCGGTGCAAGACGCCCCATCTGCGGGATCCGCGTGAATGAGAGCGCGAAATTGCCGTTCCATGCGTAATCGATCGCAACGTCTTTAAGAGCCGGAAAGAGCTTCAGCATGTTGGGCCGAAGCTTGGCGATGACATCGCTGACATCGCGCCCACCATAAACGGTTCCGCCACCGAACAGGAGGCGCCTGTCCGCCGAAAGCCGGAAGTAGTCGAGGATGTATCGGCAATCCTCCACGCATTTGTCTGTTGGAAGAAGCGCTTGCGCCTGTTCTTCCGACAAAGGCGCAGTCGCCATCATCTGGGTTGAAACGGGAAGAATACGCGGCACAAGGGAGGGTACAGTTCGGTCAAGATAGGCGTTCCCGCAAATCACCATGTGATCGCTTTCGATCTGACCCTGTTTTGTCTTTGCAACCGGCTTCGCACCGGCATAATCCACGCTCGTCACACGCGACTGCTCGAAAATCCTGCCACCGAGTTCCTCCAAAGCAGCCGCCTCACCGAGTGCAAGGTTCAGGGGATGCATGTGCCCGCCCGAATGATCGATCAGCCCACCGACATAAGAATCCGTGCCGACATGGGCTCGTATTCCCTCGCGATCCAAGAGTTCAAGATCCCGGACACCATGTTTGCGCCAAAGGTCTTCCGTTTCTGCGAGTTCGTGCAGCTGTTTGCCTGTAAAAGCGGCAAAGACGTTGCCGTCTTTAAGATCGCAAGCGATGTTGTATTTTTCGACGCGCTCCCGGATCAGACGGTTTCCTTCCTGGAGGAGCCCCCCGAAAAACGCCGTTATATCCTGACCGTGACGCCTTTCGATCGCCTCCAAACCGGCATTAAGACCATTAACGATCTGGCCGCCATTGCGACCCGACGCGCCGAAACCGATCCGGTCCGACTCGATGAGCGCAACCTTGTATCCGGCTTCCGCAAGAGCAATACCAGCCGAAAGACCGCTATAACCGCCACCGATAATGGTGATATCCGCCCTCTCCTCCCCGCTAAGAGCAGGACGATCCAGCGCCGCGTTACGAGACGCGGCATAATAGCTTTCGGGATAAGCTCCGAAAGGATCTGGAGAAACACTCTCGACCGCGCTCACACAAGGGCTCCATAGGTGGACCGTTCAAGATCGCTCACATGATCGGTAAAAAAGGAAAGCTCCTGGCGTTTTGCGGCAAGGAAAGAAGAATGAAGCACCGGGTCGTAGAGTGGCCCGAGGGCTGTGCTGTCTGAAAAAGCGCGGATCGATTCATTCCACGTATCAGGCAAACGGTCAGCAGCGGAGGAGTAGGCGCTCCCTTCGACAGGATCGCCAGGATCGATTTTTCGATCCAGCCCGGCAAGGATCCCAAGCAAGACCGCGCCAATCACGAGATAGGGATTGGCATCAGCCCCGGCTACTCGATGTTCAATGCGGATGTTAGCACCCGCGGCATCGGCAATTCGGATTGCTGTCGTCCGGTTTTCGAGCCCCCAGCTTGCCCGTGTCGGCGCGAGCGAGTTCTCAAAAAAGCGCCGGTAAGAATTATAATGCGGCGCAAAAACAAGCATCGATTGCGGCAAAGCCTTGAGTAATCCGCCAACCGCATGACGCAGCTTCGACGCATCGTCTTCAAGTCCACCCAGAAAGATATTCTCGCCCTCAGCGTTTTTCAGGCAGACATGCGTGTGAAACCCGTTTCCGGGCTCACCGGCAAAGGGTTTCGCCATGAAGCAGGCTTCATATCCGTGAGCACCTGCAGCGCGACGCACGATATGCTTGAGGATTACAAAATCGTCGGCAGCCCCCAAAATATCGTCGCTATACCGCAAAACCACTTCGAACTGGCCCCGCCCGCCTTCAGATACACTCGCTTCAGCTTCAATCCCATTGAGCGCGCAATCGCGTTCCACTTCACGCAGTAAGGGTTCGAACCTCTCAAGTTCGCCAATACCGAGCGTGTTTGAAGCCGGGAACGCGGCGAACTGGTCTTTGCGCGACACCAGATAGAATTCAAGCTCGGTTCCAATGCCTGCTTGGAGTCCGCGAGAGCGCACCTCTCGCGCGATCCTGGAAAGGCTACCACGCGGATCAAGGGGATGCGGTCTGCCGTCATCGTCGAGGCACCACATGGGAAGGAGCATGCTTTCTGCGGCCTCATTGCGGCTGCTCACGACCGGCCCGCGCCCGGTTGAGACAAAGGGTGCATCAGGGTCACCCGCATCAACGAAGATCGGATTATCGAGGACATCCCGCCCCCAGATATCGACCGCCAGGATCGATAGCGGAAGCCGCATCGCTGTTTTTTCGAGCTTGGTTGCCTGGTGTGCGGTTTAGCGCTTCCCGCGCCTGGTTCCATTGAGGTCGCAAACGGCCGGGTAGATAGCCTGCCCTTCCCCTAGACTCACGCCCTCAGCCGCGCGTTCAACCAACACGCTATCCCCTATTCTTACCCCCAAAAAGCCGATCCGGCTTTGTGCTCAAGAGGCGAGAATGATATGACGGCGCTGATTTTGTCAATCGATTGGATTCCATCAAAGCAATGGCGAAACGCACGGGCGATCAGGCCTTTATGAAAGAATCGGCGCGCGGCACCGAACCCGAAATGACCTATGGTGGGGCACTCAGTTTCCTGCGCCGGCGCTATAGCCGGGACTTTGAGGGTGCAGACATCGTCGTATCGGGAATTCCTTTCGACAATGCCGTAACGAACCGCCCCGGATGCCGCCTTGGACCAAGGGGTCTGCGCCAGGCATCAACCCAACTGGCCGAATTGAAAGCCTTTCCTTACGGTTTCGACCCGTTTGAGACTCTGACCGTTATCGATGCCGGAGATTGTTTCGTCGACCCGCATCATCCGGCGAGCATTGTCGAGACGATTGAAGAACATATCGCGGGCATTCTGGGCTCAGGCGCCAAAGCCCTCACCCTTGGCGGCGATCATTTCATCACCTACCCTATCCTGAAGGCTTACGCTGCCCGTTTCGGCCCGATCGCCCTTATCCAGTTCGATGCCCATTGCGATACATGGGATGATGAGAACAGCGCGCTCGACCACGGTGTAATGTTCAGGCGGGCCGTTAATGAAGGGATCATCGATACAGACCACTCCATTCAGGTCGGCCTTAGGACTTACAATGATGCCGATCATGGCTTTGAGATCCTGACCAGCCCTTTTGTCCACCGCGAGGGCATCACGCGCACCCTTGAACTCATTCACCAGCGCGTCGGCGACAGGCCATGTTACATAAGTTTTGACATCGACTGCCTCGATCCGGCCTTCGCACCGGGCACAGGAACCCCGGTCACAGGCGGGCTTGCAAGTTGGCAGGCGCTTGAACTGATCCGCGGGCTCGGCTCCCTCGATCTCAAAGGCTTCGATCTCGTTGAGGTCTCCCCGCCTTTTGATCATGCGGAAATCACGGCAATCGCGGGGGCGACACTCTGTTATGAATGGATCAACCTGTTGGCGTTGGCCAAAGGCGCAACGCCCGCTCCAGTCGGACAGCTTTAGAGGCAGGTAAACCGGCGAAAGACAAGATATGGCTGAAAAACCGAACGATGATTGGCAAGCTCATTTGCCAGCCCCACTCCTCGACTTTATTGCGGGCAGAAGAATTGACGAAGTCGAATGCGTTGTTCCCGACTTTGCCGGGATTGCGCGCGGCAAAGCAATCCCTGCAAAGAAATTCTCTTTGAAAGATCGCTCATTTCTGCCGATTTCCATGTTCTACATCACGATTGCAGGAACTTATGCCGAACATGGCAGCGGCGACGAGGACTGGCTTACCGAACGCGACATGGTTCTAAGACCCGACATGACAACGGCGACCGCAGTTCCTTGGGCAGACGAGCCAACCATGCAGGTTATCAATGACCTAGAAGATGTCGACGGTACACCGATAAGTCTCGCCCCGCGCAATGTTCTCAAACGCGTCATTGCAGAGTATCGCGCTCTTGGCCTGGAGCCAGTCGTCGCCCCGGAAATGGAGTTCTATCTGACAAGCCCAAATGTCGATCCGAATGATCCGATTGAGCCGCCGGTGGGCCGGACCGGTCGCCGGGGTATCGGCCGTCAGGCCTACTCAATCGCGGCCGTTGATGAATATGGGCCGGTGATCGACGACATTTATGAGTTCGCAGATGCCCAGGGCCTCGGGATCGACGCCATCACGCAGGAAGACGGAGCCGGTCAGATTGAAATCAACCTTCAACATGGCGACCCGCTCAGGCTTGCCGATCAGGTGTTCTATTTCAAAAGGTCGATCCGTGAGGCCGCGCTCCTGAACGGATGCTTTGCGACCTTCATGGCAAAACCGATGAAGAACGAACCCGGAAGCGCCATGCACATTCATCAAAGTGTCTTGAACAGCGTCACAAGAACCAACGCCTTTACGGACGAAAACGGCGAAGCGACTGAAATGTTTCACGCATTCATCGCCGGTCTTCAAACCTATCTGCCGCATGTGTTGTTGTTAATGGCGCCCTACGTGAACTCCTATCGCCGATTTGGCACCGATACGGCAGCACCCGGTAATTTCGAGTGGGATACTGACAACCGTACCGCCGGGATCCGCATCCCGATTTCGGAAGGTTGGGCGCGGCGCGTTGAAAACCGCATATCAGGGATGGACGCCAATCCCTATCTCGCAATCGCTGGCAATCTTGCCGCCGGACTTCTCGGCATCAAAAACAAACTGAAGCCCAAGGAGCGCGTCGGCGGACCAACATCCCAGGTTCCACAAAGCGACAAGATCATCATTCCGCGCGCTATGACGACCGCCCTCAGCCTCTTCGAAGAAAACGACGAAATGCGCTCACTCCTCGGGGAGGATTTCTGTCGGATTTATCAACGCCTGAAAGAGCATGAACTCAACGAGTTCTTGAGCGAAATCTCAGCCTGGGAACGCGAGCACCTCCTTCTCAACGTCTAATATTGCGGCAAAGGCCGGCGCCACTATGGATATCCTGACCCTCAACGATGAACCAGGCGTCCATCCGCACGGGTCGTATTATGCGGCGACTGCGGGGCAAATCCCGCATTACCCGGGTCTAGAGGGTGATATTGAAACCGACGTCTGCGTCATTGGAGCGGGCTATACTGGTCTCACCGCCGCGCTCTTCCTTGCGAAAGCCGGAATCCCGGTTGTTGTTCTTGAAGCCAATCGGGTCGGCTGGGGTGCGTCGGGCCGCAATGGCGGGCAGATACATCCCGGCCAACGCCGGGAACAGGACGACCTTGAAGACATCGTCGGGACCGAACGCGCGCGACGCCTCTGGAAGCTTTCAGAAAGAGCACTCAGTCTGGTGCAAGAGCTAATTTCCAACCACGCGATCGACTGCGACTACCGCAACGGCCTTATACACGCAGCCTTACGAGCTTCAGAAGCGGAAGAAGCGCGCCATTACGCTGAATATCTGAAAGAGCATTACGGTTTTACGGAATGCCGATACCTCGATCAGAACGAGATCCGCACCGAGATCGCCACCGACGCTTATAAAGGCGGGCTATTTCTGAACAATGGCGGGCACCTTCATCCGCTGAAATACGCGATTGGTCTCGCTCAAGCGGCGGACAAAACAGGTGCTACTGTTTATGAAAAAAGCCGCGTTTCAGACATCCAATATGGTGCTGAAAAACGCATTCAGACTGAATATGGGAGTGTGCGAGCGAAAACCGTAATCCTTGCCCTCAACGGTTATCACGGGGATCTGGTGCCCTCCCTGACCCGGCATGTCATGCCGATCAACAATTTCATCATTGCGACTGAGCCACTAGGTGAAGAGCGCGCCCGTTCGCTGATCCCGGGAAATGCAGCCGTTTCCGACAGTAATTTCGTGGTCAATTATTATCGCCTATCAGCTGATCACCGCATGATCTTCGGCGGTGGCGAGAACTACCGGTATCGTTTTCCAACAAACCTCTCCACCATTGCACGCGACAGAATGCTGGCGCTTTTCCCTGCATTGGACACCGCGAAAGTGGATTACGCCTGGGGCGGAACGCTCGGGATTACGAGGCATCGGCTTCCTTATATTGGACAACTCAGCGACGGGGTGATGACAGCCGGTGGCTTTTCTGGTCACGGCGTCGCGCTTGCAACTTTGAGCGGCCGGATATTGGCAGATGCGGTCGTCGGAAACGATGAAGATTTCAAGGATATGATGTCGATCCCTGCGCATCCGTTTCCCGGTGGCACATTGCTGCGTTGGCCCCTGCTCGTCTTGGCAATGGCATCTGCAAGTCTGCGAGACCGGTTCAGTTGAGTGGGAGAGATGACCGCTGGAACACCTGACGCCGGGAGGAGGAGGAGGAGGAGGCGCCAGAGTTCCAAGCGGCTTGCCAAAACTTCTAAACGAAGTGAGCTGACGTAATCTATGTAAGCAACCCACATGCCAACATGAACCAAAAAATCATAAACCACTGAATAATAAATATTTTTTTAGGCTTTAACTGAAGTCAGACATATCACACGCCCTTAGACGTCCGTCGAGAGGGCGAATCTGCTCCAAATTTGTGCGATTGCTTGCGTACGAATTAATCAAAATCGCGGCAATGACGTCTCTGTAAGACATGTTTCGCCACGCCGTAGAAGCACTATCTCCAGAGGACGCCAGCGAAACAAACGCTAAGACCATAGAGTGTGTATCAAGCGCTTGAATTGAGGATCGTACGTTTCGGCACTGTTCCCACATTGATTTTACAGCGATACTGGCGATGAATCATCCAACAGCACGTCAAGAAAAACAGACGTGCTTGACGTTGTTTGGAAGCGCTGGCACCAAACCTGCAATGAATTTGGACAAAAAGTTTGAATAAGAAGCTTGAACAAACGGCGAATGATTGAGGGGAGTCAATCATGCTGAAGCGAGCCTTGAAGATCGGCGGCGGTTTGATCCTTGCGATCCTGTTGCTGCTTATAATTGTTCCCTTCCTTGTACCGGCGGAAACAATCAAGCGGCAGATCGAACAAGCCGTCTTGGAAAACTCAGGCTGGACTGTCCGCTTGCGGGGCGATGTTGGATTACAATTCATCCCATCGTTTGGCGTCTCTGCTGAAATCGTCGATGCAGCACCGCCCAATCATCAACCGATTTTCGCCACCCGCCGTGCATTCGTCTCAGTCAGTCTTCTTGCGCTTCTCACGGGTAAAGTATCAATCAGCGAACTTTCTCTTCACAGGCCGGAACTCAATCTGCGTCTTGATGAAAGCGGTCAACCCGTCTGGCTCGAGACACAGACCGCACAAGCGGCTGAGTCCTCCTCCGGCGAAGAAGAACTCGATCTGGAAGCGCTCTCACGATCCTTTGGTATCAATTACATCTCCATTACGGATGGGCGATTTGCTCTGTTTCAACCGGAAGCAAACACCAATGTTTTCGAAGGCTTCAATCTTGAAGCACGGCTTGACGATCTCGTCGGACCGGCCAGGGTCACGGTTTCGGGTGACTTCAACGGAAACCCGGCCAATATCGAAGTTTCGCTTGGATCCGTCGAAGCGATCCTGAAAAAGACAAACACGCCGGTCACCGTCACTGCGGATCATCTTTCAGCCCAACTCTCTTTTTCAGGAAACGTCACCGGCGGCGAAAACCAGGGCGTTGAAGGGGAACTGTCAGCCCGGGTTGAGCGCCTATCGGATTTCGCGCCGGGAACCCTGCGTTCGGTTCCCGTGTCACTGACGGGTACAGTTTTCGCGAACCAAGAAAACGTTCGTGTCGCTATTCCTGAAGGCAATCTCCATGACGCGACTATTCAGGCGGATGCTTCAATCGCATTAGCCGGAGAAAAGCCGGTATTCGATGCAACGATCGCGATTGGGGAGGTTGACCTTGATGCCATCGTTGGGTCCGAGCCGGGAAATGATGGTAACAGTGCAGCACCCACTGCCCCGGACGCCGCGAATGACGACCAGGCATCGACTGATGGAAATCCGCTCGACGTTCTGAAGACGATAGATGGCAACCTTGCTTTCACAGTCCAACGGTTTGCGGATTTCCATCAGTCGATGCCTGGTCGTCATTCGCGGCGTCCGGGGCAGTGGGTGCTGCACTGTTACCATCATTTCCCGGCTCGGACCC
>JBCDCU010000173.1:0-8050 GCA_039181265.1 Pseudomonadota bacterium
CGCCTCTCTTTTTAAGACCATACCCAGAGGAGGAATAAAATGGGGCGTGTTGCACTGGTCACGGGAGGTTCACGCGGTATCGGGGCTGCAATCTCGGTCGGCTTGAAGGAGGCAGGATACACCGTTGCTGCAAGTTATGCGGGCAACGATGAGAAGGCGAATGCATTTAAGGAAGAAACCGGAATTCCGGTCTATAAATGGAATGTTGCCGACTACGAGGCGTGCAAGGAGGGGATTGCGAAGGTTGAAGCCGATCTTGGCCCCATAGAGGTTCTCGTCAACAATGCAGGAATTACCCGCGACGGCATGTTCCACAAGATGACGGTTGAGCAGTGGAACGATGTGATTTCCACAAACCTCAATGGTGTCTTCAACATGACCCATCCGGTTTGGCCCGGCATGCGCGAGCGCGGTTTTGGGCGCATCATCACGATCTCTTCGATCAATGGTCAGAAGGGCCAGGCCGGTCAGGCCAACTATTCCGCATCGAAAGCAGGCGACATCGGATTTTCAAAAGCGCTCGCCCAAGAAGGTGCCTTCAAAGGGATCACCGTAAACGTGATCTGCCCGGGTTATATTGGGACGGAGATGGTTCGGGCCATCCCTGAGAAGGTCCTCAACGAAAAGATCCTGCCGTTGATCCCAGTCGGTCGTCTCGGCGAACCGGAAGAGATCGCAAGATGTGTTGCGTTCCTGGCGTCGGATGATGCGGGTTTTATTACTGGATCTGTCATCTCGGCGAATGGCGGTCAGTATTTCGCGAACGGCTAGTATCCGGATGGACAGCGGAGCGCCCTTGGCCGCTCGTGTTCTATGATGCAGACTTGCGGCGGATCGAAAGCTCCGCCGCAAAACTTTCTTTGGTCGCTTCTTGAGGCCTTTCATCAAAGAGGATTGCTTCCTCCGTGACGCCTTTGGGAAGAGGGATGCCGAAAAGGAATCCCTGCGCGGTTTTGCAGCCTATGGCGTCAAGGAAATCCGCCTGTTCCGCCGTTTCAACGCCCTCAGCGACAACATCCGCGCCGAGACCTTCCGCAACCGAGACGAATCCCTTGATGATCACTTCGCTTGACTGGTCGAACCCAATTTTCTCGATGAAGCATCGATCGATCTTCATCTCATGGAACTTGTAGTCCTGAAGATGACGGAACGATCCGTAACCGGTTCCAAAGTCGTCCATGGAAATCCGCAGGCCTTTATCGAAGAGTGTTTCAAGACCATCACGGATGGCGTTAGCCGAACGTATGGTGAAGACATCCTCCGTAATTTCGAGAGTTATCCAATCCCGGCAATGGGGAAACTCGGAGAATACACTTAGAAGCTCCTCGATACCGTCTGTCGTAGCCAGGGTCTCTTCGGCCAGATTGACAGAAAAACGGTGAGGCCTGGCGCCCTTAATTCTCAGAGTGTCTGCAAATGCAGCGACTTGCCGCAGCATTGCAATATCAAAGCTTCGCTGCAGCTGTAGCTCGTTTACCATCGGTAAGAACGCAGCCGGAGAGAGGACACCCTGTTCCGGGTGATGCCAACGAGCAAGGGCTTCGAAACCCCGGCGTTTACCCGATGTCAGACAGACTTGTTGCTGATAGTAAGGACGGATTTCGCCGCGCTCTAACGCGCTCTCGATCATCCGTCGATCCTGCAAGCTAAAAGTGCGGCGGACCCGATTGGCGTCGTGAAGTTCGACCTGTGTTGCCGCATTTTCCTTGGCACAATACATGGCAGCATCAGCCGCAGAGAGCGTGTCGTGAGCATCGCCCTCAACGTCACATGATCGCGCTACGCCGATGCTGACCCCGACAATGACCTTGGTATTGCCCAAAGAAATCGGCGAACAGATCGAAGTGGCGACACGCTCAGCCCAATTACGGACCGTGTCCCCGCCGAAATGACCGTCCCGGATAATGACAAACTCGTCGCCTCCTTTGCGCAGAACCACTGTATCGTCATCGACGAAGGCCGTGAGGCGGTTTGCAATCTCGACCAGCACCTGATCTCCGGTACGGTGTCCGAAATTATCGTTGATCGGTTTGAAATCATCGAGATCAATCAGCGCAATGGCGTATTCGCCGGGTCGAAGGCGTGCGATTTGATCATCGAGGGCGCGTCGGTTTGGCAGTCCGGTGAGTTCGTCTGTGCGGGCATCAGAATGGGCTTGATGAAGCAGCTTGACCGCATTTGATAAGGCGGCGATTTCATCATGGCCATCATCATCGCAAGGGCGACCCGGTGTTGCACCCGGATCAACCGCGCCGCGCCGAAAGCGATGGACATCGCGCACCACCTGTTGGAGTGGTCCCATCAAATGATTGAGGAGCGCGAATAAGACGAACGCGATGACTGCTAGGTAAGCTGCTCCGAAGGAGACCGCTTGTTGGATGCCGTCTCGATGTTGTGCGTTGATGGCCTCCTTCGAAAAGCCCAAGACCAGCGTGCCGATGACCTCGCCACTCTCCGTCGTGAGGTTCTCGGCCACAAACCGCATTTCGGGTTTTTCTATGATCGAGCCGGCTTTCATTGAAAGCGCCTTTTCACGCCACCCTGGATGCCACGCGTCATATCGTCTGTGATTCAGAAACAGAGACTGATCCACTCTGACTGCGGCAAATCGATAGGATTGCAATCCGGCAAGACCACGAATCGCCTCATCGGCACGCCTGTGATCATGTTTCATGAGGGCTGTCGACAACGTGGGTACGGCGAAATCCACAGCGAGAGAAATCTGCCCGTCAAAGGTTTGTTTTGCACTGTCCAGTGTCCGCGTAACCCAAAAGACAGAATAGGCCAGATGGAACACCGCAATGACAAGGATTGCCGTGATGATGACCTTTGAACGCGTAGACAGATTGGCCATGCTGGATCGGCTTGAGAAATACTGACAAACAACAAGTGTTTAGCATGAACCTATTAACACTTATTTGTCGTACTAAACCGGCGATCAATTACAAGTGTCACCAGTCCTTGGGTTTTTTATGCTTATTTCCAACCAAGGATTTGCGTGAAGATCGTATTCAACGAGAAGCCCTACTCCTTTGGAAGTCCGATCGAACGCCGGGGCATATAAGGCTTCTGATTATGTCTTCCGTGGTACTGGTCGCCAATCGGCCGGCGCCATTTCAAAGCCTGAAAACTCGAAGCCTGGTGCGACCGTGCAACCGACGAGGGTCCATTCGCCGAGGCTTTCAGCTGTCTGCCACCAGCCCTTCGGGACGATGATTTGCGGACTTTCGCCGAAGTCGATGTTCGGTCCAAGGCGGTGCGCTTCAGCGTCATGACCATCGGGCGATAGGGTAAGGGCAAGAGGTGCCCCGGCGTAGAAGTGCCATATCTCAACAGCGTCATTGACCCGGTGCCAGGCGGAACAATCGCCGACACCGAGCAGATAGTAGATTGCTGTGGAATGTGCGCGATCGCCGGACCCTTCGGAATCGCGGAAGGTTTCGCGATAAAACCCGCCTTCCGGATGCGGTTGCAGATCCAGTTGCCGGATAATGTCGGCAGCGGTTTGCGTTTCTGTCTGGACGCCGAACATGGTTGCGTTTCCTAGAAGTTATCTTTGCGCTTACGGATTTCGGCAAAGACAGCTTCGCCGCTTGCGTCTTCCATGCCGAGATGGGCGCGAATGGCCGGATCGTCAAAACGCAGAAACGGATTTGTCTCAAGTTCGACTGCCATTAGTGTCGGCAATGTCGGGCGATCATCCGCACGCAGAGCTTCGATTTCGGCAACTCGTTTCTTCAAAGCTTCGTTTTCAGGATCGACGCTTATCGCGAATTTGGCGTTGGCAAGCGTATATTCGTGACCGCAATAGATTGCCGTATCGGGTGCGAGCTTCGCCTTGAGCTTTTCCATGGAGCCCCACATGTCTGTCATGGTGCCCTCAAAGACCCGGCCACAGCCAAGCGCGAACAGGGTGTCTCCGGTAAAGGCCACTTTCGCATCCGGAAGGTAATAATTGACCTGACCAAGCGTGTGACCGGGTGTTGCAATCACTTCGACCGTGTTTGAGCCGAATTGAAACGTGTCGCCGTCCTTCACGGTCTCGTCGACGCCTGGAATGTCGGCGGCCTCATCTTCGGGGGCGATCACTTTCGCATTGTATTTTGCTTTGAGGCGTTCGTGGCCCTCCACATGATCGAAGTGCTTGTGGGTGGTGATGATGTGGGTCAGCGTCCAACCCTTGGCCTCGAGTTCCCGCTCAATGACCGCGCCCTCTGGCGCGTCGATTGTTGCGGTCAGACCTGCTTCCGGATCGTGGACGAGAACGCCGAAATTATCCGAGCGGCATGGAAACTGGTGAATCTCCAAAGATGTCATTATCGATCCTTTCCCGTCTTTTTGCGTGGGTTAGCCCTAAAGTATCCAGATGAGCGTGGTCAATCGTCTTGATTATGCCACGGCTCCGCCGCAAAATCCGCGCGACTGAAGCCGCCTCGCTCCCGTACTCCGATTAAAGTGGGTAAAGGGTGCGATAGGCCAAGTGTAGCGGTTGATGAGCGACCATGTATCTCGACGCGATCGATTTGAAAGAATTCTATAAGTCCCGTCTGGGACGGCGGACGCGTGAGAAGCTCAATATAAAGATTCAACATGTCTGGCCCAATGTATCCGGTGACCGGGTGCTCGGTATTGGGTACGCAACGCCTTACCTCCGCCGCGATCTTTCGGAATCCGAACGGGTTTTTGCCTTCATGCCCGCGACACAAGGGGTGTTCCGCTGGCCGAGGGAAGGACCATCGATTTCCAGTCTTGTCCTTGATAATGCTTTGCCGCTTCCCGATTCCGCAGTCGACAAGGTGATGCTTATCCATTCCCTTGAAATGACGGACAATCCCCGTGATCTGCTGGATGAAGTCTGGCGTGTTCTGACACCCGGCGGAAGGCTTCTTGTCATTGTGCCCAATCGTACCGGCCTTTGGGCGCGTCTTGAAAACACGCCTTTCGGTTACGGGCGCCCGTTCAGCCGCAGCCAGCTTAGCAAGCTCATGCGTGATCAACGGTTCTCACCAATTGGATGGGTGAGTGCGCTACACACCCCACCAATTGAGCGGCGCTCCATGCTTTCAAGCAAATGGGTCGAGCGCAGCGGCGAACGGTTCTGGTCCGGCTTTTCCGGTGTCTTTCTTATGGAAGCGAAGAAAGAACTCTTCCAGGGCGTCGCTGCTAAAGTCAGGTCGTCTTTCGCACCCTCCTTCAAACCTATTCTGGTTCCTGCACCGCAACCAAGTCCGCAAGTTGAAAGACGCGTCGAACGCGAGGAGGCGTGACGCGCCGAAACACTGGCGGCAATCACAGTGGGAGTGACAGATAATCATAGCTGAGGGAGGAGCTTTGTGACTGTAAACATCGAAAAAGACGGCGACGTCTGGACTATCATCAATGACCGGCCCGAGGCGCGCAATGCGATCGACCCGGAAACGGCAGACGCGCTCTTCGAAGCGTTTCACGAATTTGATCGAAGCGACGCGAAAGCGGGCGTTTTTTGGGGGAAAGGCGGTGCGTTTTGTGCTGGCTGGGACCTGAAATACGCGTCAACGCTCACCGATCCTGTCGAATTTGAAAAACAGATCGTTGAAGAGCTTGCATTTCCGGTAGGTTCTGCACCGGCTCCGCGCGGGCCCCTTGGGCCGACCCGCATGGAACTCAACAAACCCATGATCGGCGCTATTGAAGGCCCCGCGGTTGCGGGCGGTATGGAGCTTGCGCTTCTTTGCGATGTGCGTGTGATGGGCGAGAGTGCTTATCTCGGTGTCTATTGCAGGCGCTGGGGCATTACGTTGATGGATGGCGGTACCGTACGCCTGCCGCGCCTAGTGGGTCAGGGAAAAGCGCTCGAAATAACGATGACCGGCCGCAAGGTGCCCTCAGAGGAGTGCTACCGGATCGGTCTTTGCGAAAAAGTGGTCGAAGATGGCAAGACCCGTGAAGCGGCGGAAGACATGGCCCATGAGATTGCGCGCTTCCCGCAAGAGGCGGTTCTCGCAGACCGGCGATCGATCATAGAGAACCGGGGCCTTACAGTACGCGAGGCGCTCAAGGTTGAATGGGCGAATGGTCTTGATGCAATCCGCAGGGAGGGAGCGCAAGGAGCAGCCAGGTTCCGCGATGGTGCCGGACGCCACGGGGATTTCTCCAAGATCTAGGAGAGGTCAGCCTTTGCAAAGTGCGTGAAAGCGTTTGGGCCGGTCATTACCCGGCCCGAATGCGAAGTCCGTTGAACGCCCTTTGATCGCGACGTTCAGGCTGCGGGCAGTGCTCAGATCAAACTTGCTGAAGTCGGAAATCGGCGAAGACCCGTTGAAATCCGGGATGCCGGCAAGTTCGTTCGGGATGGTGCTGCCACAGAATTTCAAGGGCTCTCCGCCAGTCGATAGTGTAGCGCAGGTATTTTCACCAGCCGGCTCATCGACTTCACCCACCTCTCGCATTAGAAGGCTTACCGATCCGGACTGACGGTCACAGAAGAGGCTGAAGATCAGGGTTTCGTCGTTGAATTCCGGTCCACCATAAAGATCGAGCGCCGGGCGTATGGGATGATCGTTCAAGACCCAGGCGGTGTCGTTGTCATCTTTTGGCTTGTCGGTTACCTGGTCGAGCACCGCGACATCAACTTCCTTGCCGTCCGGTGACCAGACCTGAACCGCCAGGCATTCTATCAGGAATGGGTTTGAGCATTTGACGGCAATTGCGGCTTTGAGCTGAGCCGGGCTGCTCCAGCCGCAAGTATATTCGTGACCATGGATTTCCGGCACCTGCACGAAAATGTCCGCAGACCAACCCATCGGATAGCACCACAATACCCTCAGACAATCGGACGCGCTGTAGACATCTCCCGCCGCGCATTTTTTACGGGCGCAATTGAGCGTTTCGACAGAATTCTCTCCAAAGCAGACACCGGACGATTGTTCAGGTGCGGAGGCGATCGCTATGCCGACAGGTCCACCACCTTCGGCATGCAAGGGTGCTGGAATGATAAACGTCGCGATGGCAGCGAAGAGTGTCATTTTCCCGATTGCTGAAGTCAGTGATTTCGTCCGCAAGGCAATACTCATCTTCAACGGTCCTCCGGGATTTCAGGAGTGATGTCGGTTTCAGTCAAACAGGTTTGATGACAGCCGTGTGAGGTCGTAGACTTGATCGGTGCTAGCGGCGTACCACTTGCTTAAATCAAGCGAAGTGTCGCACGTTTCAAAGACCGTGAGAAGGAAGTTGCCATGCCCGGACCATTAGAAGGCGTTCGCGTTCTTGATCTTACCGCGATGGTATCCGGCCCAACCACGACCATGATCCTCGCCGATCAGGGGGCCGATGTCATCAAAGTCGAAAACCCTGCCTTTGGTGATCACACGCGTCTGGTGTCGACCCGGCGCGCCGGGTTCTCGGCGGCCTTCGTAAACAACAATCGCAACAAGCGATCAATCGCGATCGACCTTAAACAGGATGAGGGTATCCACCTTCTGAAAACGCTGGCTGAGACCTGCGATGTCATGGTGCAGAATTTCAGACCGGGTGTCGTCGACCGCATGGGGATCGGTTACGATGCGATCTCTGCCGTGAAACCCGACATTGTTTACATGTCGATTGCAGGGTTCGGCCATACCGGCCCTTACGCTCAAAAGCCGGTCTATGACCCGCTTATTCAGGCACTTTCCGGACTGACGACTGTACAAGGTGGGTCTGATGAAGAGCGCCCAAGATTGGTGCGCACGATTGTCCCCGACAAGCTCACCGGGTTTCAGGCCGCGCAGGCAATTTCAGCCGCTCTTTTCCATCGCGAGCGCACCGGGGAAGGGCAGCACATCCACCTTTCCATGTTCGACACAATCGTCGCCTTTCTTTGGGGCTCGGATATGGGCGGGCACACATTTGTCGGCGATGAGTGCAAGCGAGAGGCGTCGCAGAGTTTTATCGATCTCATCTATGAGACACAGGATGGCTACATATCGGTCGCCGTGCAATCGGATAAGGAATGGCGCAACCTTTGTGCGGCGCTCAATAAACCCGAGTGGCTTGAGGATGAGCGCTTCCTGACGGCGGCCCTCCGGTCAAG
>JBCDCU010000174.1:0-7984 GCA_039181265.1 Pseudomonadota bacterium
AGGCATCCCCGCGTGCCGCCGAACCGGAAAAGCCTCAAGCAGACCCGCTGGAATTCCGGTTCTTCAGATTGCAGGCGCTCGCCTGGGAGACCGGCAGAACCGGCGAAAACATGCTGATCCTTTCTTACGACCGCAAAAAGCCTGCACCCCGGCTTGGTCCGGGTTCTGCAAAGGACGGGATTTCCCGGTTGACGGCCTTGCTTGAGGGGTCGTGTGCTGCCGATCTCGGCACAAAGAGCGAAGCTGTTTATCTTATGAAGGCAAAGCGCCAGTTCATCGGCGTCTCGTTTAACACCGTGCACTTTGATCTTTCATGGGCGTTGCGCCCAGCCGACCGGAGCCGAACCGGCCAAAAGGCGATCCGCCAGACCTTTCAGCTGATTGACGGCACATGCAGGGCGGTTTCCGAGACGTCGTGATGAGGCACTCTTATCCGATGCATCATGGTCGGATTGCGCCCGTCCCGCCCGCTGTTTGTGGTCTTGAGGGAGCGGGCGCATTCGCCTGAGCTCGGGACGGGCGCGATCCACGTTACAGGATGAAGAAAGGCATCAGCTTTTCACCGACCCCCTTGCACCTTCAACGCCCAGAGCCCGCGGTTGGTTTTACCTGGACCCCGGGTTCCCGGATCAAGTCCGGGTCAGGCGCTACCCGGGGATGCCGTGGCGGGTATGGAGTGATGCGGCAAGCATCGTCCTTGCGGGCGCTTCGCATTGGGAGTTTACCGTCGCTAAGATTTTCGCATCTGCATTCCCGGGCCTGACCCGGGATCCAGTAAGAACTCAACACCGGGACTCAAGCTCATTTGAGGAGAACTATCTCACAACAACGCACCCCCATCCGATGCTTTGGCATCGGATTGCGCCCGTCCCGCCCCAAAAGGCGTATGCAAACGCCCTACCTCGGGACAGGCGAGATCCTATGAGTTGGGGCAGAGAAAGACGGTTATTCTTTGCTGAGCCAGTTCACACCTGTCTGAATTCTGCCCGTGGAGGGCTCGCACTGGACCCCGGCTCGGTGGCCGGGGATGCTGTTTGATGGTATGGGGCGTTGCGGCGAGCACCGGATTGCGCCGTCCCGGACATAATCCGACAACACGGCATCCAGCACCCCAAATACCGCTTGTCTCAGAGCGGGCGACGCGGTCTTTGAACACCCATTCCTAAAAATTTAGAAACCGCCCTAACCCCCTGTTTACCCTTACACTCTGGGGTTTTTCTATTTACCTGACAATTAAGAATTCGCTGCTTAGATGGGCTCGTATTTTTTTTAAGAGCTTTGCCCGATGACGTATTCGAAAAAACTCACTGTTCCCTTCGATCTTGAAGACAGAAATGAAGACAACCCCGGCACTGCAACGGATAAGATCCGTGGAGCCGTCGTCCGGGCTCAGATTGCCATCATGGCGTGGGGCGGAGTGGTCTCGGCCCTTCTCTTCCTGTTCATCCTTATTGCCTATCTCAGGGACCTTGTTCTGATACCGGCCAGTATTGTTGCAATCGTGATCTTCGGCCCTCTCGCCGGTGCCGTAGGGTTTTTCTATCAAGCGTCAAAAATGAAAGCCGCGCACCAGGACCGGATCGAAGCGGCCCGGAAGCGGGATTTCGGAAAATGGGCCTTCAGGATTGCGCTGATAACGGTTCCAGCTCTCCTTGCAATGGCTCTGAGCGCTGGCTTTCCAGCCTTCGATGCAACGCTCTTCTTTGCGGGCACATTTGCTGCCGTCACCACTCTTTCCTATGCCGTGCGCGGGCGGGTGGTGTGACATGAGGTTCGCGCGCTTACAGAACCTTGCAGTCCAGCCGCTCGCCGCTTTTCTCCTAACACTCGCCCTCAGTCCTTCCGCCCTCGCGCAAACTGCGCCCGAAGCACCAGAAAACGCAGAAAACAGTGAGAACGCAGACGCCTTCGTCATGCCGCGACCTGCAGCGGAGCTTGAAGCCCTCTACCTCAAAAACCGGCGCGTGGAACGGCTCCACACCGAATTCGGGATCGATTATCCCGAGATGCTCGCAACCGCGAACGGGCGCTTCATCAAGATCAGCTACCGGCACTATGCGGCCCATTGGCAGGACCCGAAGGCGTTGAGCGAAGAAGAGGCAAGGGAGCGCTTTTCAATGCTCCAGCTCGCCTGCCATAACCCGCTCACCTCGATGCTGATCCGGGCAATCCGTCTTCAGAACGAAGGTGCCTTTTTTCAAGGTGTTCAAATCGAGATGATCTGGGGCGATCCGGCCTCATCGGCCGGCACCCTCTCCCGCCTCTTTGAACTCGATAAAGGCCGCTGCAATCCCTGGCGGGAAATCGACACAGACACGCTTCTTGCCAACAATGCGGATGACAAGACGATCCGCCAGAACCAGGCGAAGGCAGAGCTTTCGAAAGACTACAATCAACTCGGCGGCCTTGTCCTTCAATCCGTTAGAGCCGAAACCGCGCCAGAAAAACCTGCAACGCTCGCCCTTTCTTATGCGATCCTGGTGCCGGATAATCCGGAAGGCCGCCTGAAGTCGCGCGCCGATGGGACCGCTATCACCGCACGCCTCGATGCGATCTGTTACAGCGCTGAAAGCGAAGCCGGTGCGAACGCGCTCCTTAAGACCGGGACGGCGGACCATGAGGGCGTCGACTTTAAATCGATCCGGATGGATGTCGATCTTATCGCAATCCGGTCCGACAACACGATCCGGCGGGAACGCCGCCTCACCCGAACTTATGGTGTGACGGAGGGCACCTGCGCGCCCGCGACAATCGAGATCTCGAACGATGCGGATGCATTAAAGGCCGTGGTCCCGGGCGGGCTTAAAAACGCCTGGGCCGATCATGCTGTTCACACCCTCACGAGGGGGTGGATGCTGCGTGACGAAGACGGCATCCTGCTCGACGCCCCGCGCGATGGGATTCTTCGGTTTCTGAACGCGCGGGTTACGGACTATGTCACACTACCGGAGACGCCGCGGGTCCTGGTCCTGGACTACCACTGGCAGATCCTCAGGGCGGAGGTTGGACCGGCCCCTTCCAATCAGGAGGTCGACCGGATCATCGGCCTCATCAACCTCATTTGCGCGCCGGGAAAGACCCGCCCGAACGCCAATGTCGGCCTTCGCTATCCGCCGCCGAATTCTGGCACCTCCGAGATTGATAATGTCCATATCATTGTGCGTTGGAAAAAAGGGAACGCGTCCGTCTATTCGCGTGTTTTCAATAGTATTGGCCGGGTTTTTCCGGTCACGGACAAAATGTGCGACCCGGAAAGCCCTGTCTACAGCAACCGCGACCACCTCCGGCAATTCGGAGATGAGTGGAATGAACTTTATTCTCCCTCGCCCGAGGTGACCGTCCCCGGGGACTCCAGACTGCATAGCCCATTTTAAAACGAGATATTTTTCATGAGCTATTCGAAAAAACTGGTTGTTCCCTTTACGCTCGAAGACGACGGCAATCCATATCTCCCGAATTGGATCGAGACCAGTATCTGCGCGGTCATACGGGCGAGCGTTGGCTTATGCTACGGCATGTTTGCCTCTTGCGCCGGTCTCATCGCTTACGGCCTCATTGCACATCGGGCCGACACACCGCTCTCCTTCTTCGTGCTAACGACAATGATGCTCCTGATGATCAGCAGCTTCGTCTGCGCCCTCGAATGGGCGTTTAAACGGTTTTATGCCGCCTATCGGCATCGTCTTCAGGCGGCAAAGACCAGAAATTATGGGAAATGGGGCTTCCGGCTAGGGAGCCTCATGGCGCTCCTCATCCTTCCGGGCAGCCTTCTCGCAGGCGCCGAACCACGCGCTTCTGTTACGCTGGCAATCCTTGCCTTCATACACATTGCAGCGCTTTCCTACGCCGTGCGCGGGCGGGTGGTGTGACCATGATAACAGGACAACAGGCCGATCTGCCGAACGGCTCCATCGCGACCGCGCCCGACAAGACGCTGACGACACTCGACACAGTCTGGGGCGGGATGGTGCGCGCGCAAATGGCCCTGATCGCCTGGCTCATCATCGGCCTTTTTTCGATTTTCGGGTTTATCCTAAGCGGCGGTCTGACGGGCTATAATCAATACACCCTTTTGATAGCACTGCCGTCTGCGCCCGGTGTTTCCATCGTCTCGGGCTTTCTGGGTTTCCGGCTTTACAGGGCCTTTCTGAAGCACCGCGACGGGATCTTCGAAGCCCGCGAACGGAATATTGGAAAACGCGGCTTTCAGATCGCGTGTTTTTGCGTTCCGGTCATTCATGCCGTTGCGCTTGTCGCAGGCGTCGCGGACACACACACGACCCTTGTCTTCGGCGGCCTCTTCGTCGCCGTCACCTCACTTTCCTTTATCGTGCGCGGGAGGATTGTTTGATCATGGTTTTCGGAAAACGCCCGTCTTCGCCCAATCCCTTCACGATCCCTCCCAAGACAAAGCAGCTCACCGTGAGCGACCATATCTGGGGCGGCCTTGCCCGCGCAATGATCGCCTTCGGCGTCTGGGGGCTTGTGGCCCTTGCCGGGCTTTTGTGCTTCATTTTGATCGGGGTCTTTCTCGGCGTCGAGAATGTCACGTTCTTCGATGCGCTGCCGGGGATTCTTGGCGCTCTCCTGGGCGCGGGCTTACTGAGCTATCAGCTTTCCGTCTTATGGAACCAACACACGGCAAGCCTCGAGGCCGCACGGCAGCGCGATTTTGCCAAATGGGGCTTCCGTGCCGTCCTCCCGGTCCCGCTCATCCTCTTTCCCTTCGCCCTTTCTTCCAGCGCGCACGTTTTGATCCCGATCCTTCTTTACGGATCGATCTTTATGGCCCTCACCATCCTCAACTACGCCGTGCGCGGGAGGGTGGTGTGATGCTCGGTGTCATCACCGCGTTCAGACGCTTGAGCCACGCTCCGGCGCTTTTCCTCGCGGCTTTGATGATTGTGATTTCAGCGCCGCAGAGCGCGTGGGCTCCGACCAGCAACAGCACCATCTATGACGGGTAATGCGCCCGGAAGCGAGGCGGAGGGGTTTATCCACCGGCACAACAACCGCCTAACGGATTTCGCGGCCCGACGAGACTCCCATCCGGTGCGTCAGCGTTGGATTGTGTCCGCCCCGCCCGCTCTATCCGTTTCTTGGTGGTTGGGCGCTATTGCCCCGCCTTCGGTCGGGCGAAATCCTCGAATAGGGGCACAGATTAGTGGCCGCTCTTCGCTGACACGGCTTCCAAACTGCCTGTTTTGTGCTTGTGGAGGGATTGGACTGGACCCCGGGTCAGGCCCGGGGATGCCGTGGCGGGTATGGATTGATACGGCAAGCATCGTCCTTGCGAGCGCTTCGCATTGGGAGTTAACCGTCGCTAGGATTTTCGGATCTGCATTCCCGGGCCTGACCCGGGATCCAGTAAGAACTCAACACCGGAACTCCAGCTCATTTGAGGAGAACTATCTCACAACAACGCACCCCCATCCGATGCTTTGGCATCGGATTGCGCCCGTCCCGCCCCAACAGGCAGGCGCATTCGCCCCCACCCTCGGGCCGGGCTTAGTCCTCTTATTCGGAACATCTTCCAATTCGTGTTTCCCGCTTTTTATTTTGAAAGGCGAACGGATCCGATACCTTGAGCGGCTCAATCTGCCGGAGACAAAGGACCCCACATGTTGCGACTACCCCACCTCGCACTGGTTGTAAGAAAAGAGGCCCTCTTTCGGTTGGAAAAGTCCGCATCTGAGCTTGCAACCATCCTCACGTTTGATGCGCCTTACGCGCAGTCCGATACGATCCTCGTATACGGCCCCTATTTCGATTTCGAATCCCTCGATGAGGTCTGCCGAAGGCTGACACAAATGGGGCTCGAATATTGGGACGATTTCATCGATCTGAAAGACGACATCCCGGATTGGCTTGCACTCGGCGTGACGGCGGTGTCAGATTCAACCTCGTCAAGCTGACAGCCCGTGACCCCCCCCCCATCACTTCCCCCGCGCCCAGGGCTCCTTCATCGACGGGACTTGCGGTTGTTCGCGCACATAAGACTCAATCAGCCGGTCGAAGGCGCGGCGCGTCAGCTTGTTGTGCTCGGACGAATAGCCAAGCGTTGCGACATAGCTCCAGTGGGCATGCATCATGGAGACGAAGAGAAACGACAATTCATCGCACGAATGGGCATCAAGCTCGGGATGGGCAATTGCAAGCTCGTGGTTCACCACCTGGCCGAGTGTCTTATATTGCCGGCAAAGATGATCGCGCAGCGGGTCCGAGCCGATCGAATAGGCAAAAAAGGCGTCATAGGCTTCCAAATCGTCCGGCATCGGATGATCTTCCGCAACGCCGAAAAAGAAATCGAGGAAGAATTTCAGCCGCTCGACCTGACCGACCTTGACGATACCGGCGACCAGCAATTCCTGATAGCGAAGGCCGAGAAAATTGCAGAGTTCCACGATGAGTTCGTCGAGATCGGCATAATAATAGCGCACCAATTGCCGCGAGAGCCCGGCTTCATTGGCAACCGATTCAAACGAGAAGGTCTGAAGCCCCTTTTGCGTTAGGAGTCTGGTTGCAGCTGCGAGGATCTGCGCTTTCTTCTCCTTCGCTGATGCGTCCTTCTTCTGTTTGCTGCTCGGCTCTTTGCCAGATGCGTCTTTAACCGCTGCGCCATTGCCCGGCGCCTTACCCGTAGCCTCGTCCATGCTCACGCCCCCATTCCCATGCCTTCATCCCCATGCCTTCATCCCCATGCCTTCATCAATGTAAAGGCATGTCTTCCGGTTATGGTCTTTTGTATGTCCGCCGTAGCACCCCGATAAACCGCCTTTATATCAGGGTGGCGCCCCTTCGCGAAAATTCACACCCGGCACGCCGAAAAATCAACCCGTTTTCAGTTTGAAAATGCACCGAGTGCACCTTCTTAGATAAGATTTTTACAAACCTTTGTTTTATCGCATGAAATTCAGCGCCCATTGTAATGCCTAAGCTTTCATTTTTTCAAAATGAAAATACTCCTAATAATTGACACTCAATGAAGTGTTTCAATAAGATGCAGCCCGTGAGGATTGGAGTTTTAGTGTAATCGATCTGGAGTGAGGCTTGTGCTTAAATCTATCAAAGTACTTTCTATTGCTGTGCCGGTGTGCGTGTTTTCTGGTGTAGCCTCGTCTTCTACACTGTTTAGCGAGAGTTTAACGGGTTCTGAAATCTTTTCCGACCCGAATGTTACGCTGTTGACGGATAATGCAGACTTTGCAGTCAATGGGTCTGCCCTTGACGTCAACCCGACCGATACGAATTCCGCCGCCTTTATCTGGGATCTCGTCGGACCGGGCTCACGCGGTGATCTCACCATCACAGTCGATGTCAATTTCTCGCAGCTTTCGGGGGACAACGACCCGTCCTTCCTGATCACCGATCAGACGAATATTCTGGGTTTTGAGCGGGCGGATAACGGATCGGGCAGCTTTTTCGCGCGCCAGGGAACCTTCGATCCGGAATCGAACCCGCCGTTCCAGCTCGTGCCCGGCACAAACGGGATCGGCAATGTAAACCCGCTGAGCTTTTCCTATGTGCTGACAATTCTCGATGAAGAAGGCGGCACGACCGGCACGGTGAGCGAGGCCGGAAACGACTTCGATTTCAATTTCACGACAGCGCTCGATTCAGATAGTGCGCTGAGCTTTGCCTTCGTCTCGCAAGGCTCGAATGAGAGCTACCAGATCAATTCCATCGGGATCACCATTGATGGTGACGAAAGCCCGACGGCGACAATCCCCCTCCCCGCGACCGCATGGCTCCTTGGCATGGGCCTCCTTGGATTCGGCGCGTTAGCTCGGCGCCGGAAAAGACCGGTTTAACCGGCGATACCAAATAACCTGCCTTAAACGGCCCCGCCCGTTCGGGGCCGTCTTTTTTGGGGGCGCTTTTTTGGGTGGCCGTTTTTTTAAGGTGTGGTTGTTTGGGGCCGTTTTTTAAGGCGAGATCCTTTTAGGGCCAGGCCCTCCGCTTCGGCGTCAAAAGCGCCGGACTG
>JBCDCU010000175.1:0-7966 GCA_039181265.1 Pseudomonadota bacterium
CCGGAATTCACATCCATCTGCCCGATGACAGGTCAGCCCGACTTCGCCCATCTGGTGATTGATTATGTTCCGGATGGTTATCTGGTCGAATCGAAATCGTTGAAGCTTTTCCTCACATCATTCCGCAATCACGGCTCATTCCACGAGGACTGTACCCTTCTCGTCGCAAAGCGGATTATCGCCGCCATCGAGCCACAATGGTTGCGTATTGGCGGATATTGGTATCCGCGCGGTGGAATACCAATTGACGTCTTCTATCAGACCGGCGAACCGCCTTCAGGGGTCTGGCTTCCTGATCAGGGCGTTGCGCCCTACCGGGGACGCGGATAGATGACGGATGCCTATGGTCCGCTTGCGCACCGGGAGATCGTGCCGGCAGGTATGCCCTGGAGTGGTCGGATCAACAAAGGCCAAATCCTGCGGCTCATCGATATAGAAGGAAAGCAGGCAATCGATTTTCTCTGCTACAACGCGGATGATCCCACCGAGCGGTATCACGCACCCAATACCATCAAGATCCCAGGTAACATTTTTTTGTCCAAAGGGTCCGTCCTTCGTTCAAGCGAAGCACGGCCAATGATGACGATTGTCGAAGACACGTGTGGCGGGCATGATACGATCTTCGGGTGCTGCTCCTTTCCTCTCGATAGAGTTCGTTACGGCGAAGTGAACGAAAGAGCCTGCCAGACGAATTTTGAGGAAGAACTCGCGCAACACGGCATGGGGCCGCGCGATGTCGTTCCAAACGTGAACTTCTTTATGAACGTTCCCGTTGGTATCGACGGAAAGGCCCAAATAACTGAGGGCCAATCCGAAGCGGGAGATTTCGTTGACCTGCGCGCAGACATGGACGTCCTTGCGGTCCTCTCCAATTGTCCGGAGCGCCTGAACGATGCCACCGGCGGCAATCCGACTCCGATCGAAGTCTGCATCTACAACCCAGCCGGGAACCCCTCATAATCCGGCAACCGGACTCGCATAGGTTGCACAAACCCCTTCCGACTCGTTTTGATTAGTTGTGCCGGTCGTCCAACTGGGGAAAAATTGGTTAAAGGAACCTTAATCCGTTCCGCCCGTTTGCAGAAGAACAACACCATATAGTAGTCTAAACGGGCGGGTGAGTACGATATATAGTATGGCAGTTCCAGACAATCTAGCGTTGTGAATGTTTCAGGCAGGTCGTGCCGGAAGCATCCGGGATCGGAGTCTGCCAAACAAAAAGGGGACAACCAATGGCCTGGACAGATGAACGTGTCGAACAACTCAAAAAACTGTGGAATGACGGTCTGAGCGCCAGCCAGATCGCGGGTGAACTCGGTGGGGTTACCCGAAATGCAGTCATCGGGAAGGTACATCGGCTTGGCCTTTCAGGCCGCACAAAGGCCGGTGGCACGGTGAGCCGGAACAGGCCGCAGCGCGCGCCCTCTCAAACACCACGATCAAAGCGCCAGGATATCGGTGGAATTGTGGGAAATACCGCGCTCAAGATTTCACCGGACGCCAATCCCGAAACGCTGCCGCAACCGCGTCCACGAAAATTCGAGGAACTCGTCATTCCGATCAGCGAGCGGGCAACCATCATGCAGCTGAGCGAATACACATGCCGCTGGCCGATTGGCGATCCGATGGACGATGACTTCCATTTCTGCGGCCGCAAGACTGAAGATGGCGTCCCGTATTGCAGCTATCACCGGAAGGTCGCGTATCAAGCCGTTTCCGACCGTCGGCGAGATAAGAAAGTTTCAGCGGCATAGGCGCTGCTGGACAACTGGGGTGGGGACCGGCCGTCCAATGGGCGGCCGGTTTTTTGATGGGTTCGCCCTACGAAAATTCTTCAGAAAATTTGTCGTCAAACGCATAGCCAGCGCCGCGCACGGTCCGGATCGGGTCTTTCATACGCGACCGATTAACAGCCTTACGCAACCGGCCGATATGAACATCAACCGTGCGTTCGTCGACATAGACATCCCGTCCCCATACACCGTCGAGCAATTGCTCGCGCGAAAACACCCGTCCCGGGCGATGCATCAGGAATTCCAGAAGTCGGAATTCCGTTGGACCAAGATGAATCTCCCGCCCACCCCGATAAATCCTGTGGACTTCACGATCGAGTTCAATATCGCCTGATTTCAGCGTGTTGGAAACGAGATCTGGAGTCGCTCGCCTGAGAAGCGCGGAAACGCGTGCCAGAAATTCGGGAAGCGAAAATGGCTTTACGACGTAATCATCAGCACCGAGTTCAAGACCGCGAACCCTATCAGCTTCCTCGCCACGCGCCGTTAGCATGATGATCGGAAGATCCCGGGTTTTGTCATTCGCCCTAAGGCGCCGACAAAGCTCGATACCGGACAGGCCAGGCAGCATCCAATCGAGGATAAGAAGATCAGGGACGGTTTCCGACAAATAGACCTCGGCATCGTCGCCACGAGCCACGACATCGACCTTATAATCCTTGACCTCGAGGTTATATTTCAGAACCAGGCTGATCGGTTCCTCATCCTCGACAATCAATATATTAGGCGTCATTTCCCGCCTCCCCGACTAAAGGGACGTTCCCATTCCCGCCTTTGTTCCTTTGTTCGATGATGCTTTGTCCGGTGACCATGTAAATCACGGTCTCAGCCACATTCGTCGCGTGATCACCAATCCGTTCCAGGTTCTTCGCGCAAAAAAGAAGATGCGTACAAAACGAGATGTTGCGCGGATCTTCCATCATGTAGGTAAGAAGTTCACGAAACAGTGACGTGTAGAGGTCATCGATCTCGTCATCACGAGACCAAACGGCTCTTGCGAGTTCAGGATCACGGGTCGTGAGGGCATCAAGGACGTTTTTGACCTGGGCGAGACTGAGTTCCGCCATACGCTCGATACCGTTCAAAAGTCTTTGGTTGATTGTCGGGTTGTCCATCGCGATCACGCGCCTTGCGATATTCTTCGCAAGATCGCCGACCCGCTCGATATCATTCGATATCCGGATCGATGAAATCGTTACCCTCAGATCTTCCGCCATGGGTTGTCGTTTTGCGATTGTCAAAATCGCTGCTTCATCGATTTCGCGTTGTAGAAGATCGATGGTGTGATCGCGGTCAATGACGTCCTGAGCCAGTTCGATGTCCATCCGTGCAAGCGCAAGGATGCTATCGGCAACCATGCCTTCGGCCCTTCCTCCCATTTCGGAAATCCGGGCAATAAGGTTCTTTAGATCAACATCAAATGCTGTAACGATATGGTCGGGCATTCAGGTCACTTTTCAATCAAATTATCCGATCCGGCCCATGATGTAGTCTTGGGTCCGCGGATCGACCGGGCTTGTAAAGATATCGTCTGTGGCGCCTTCCTCGACAAGATTGCCCAAATGGAAGAACGCGGTGCGCTGCGAGACACGGGCAGCCTGCTGCATGGAGTGGGTCACGATGACAATCGTGTAATTCTGCCGGAGTTCATCGATAAGCTCTTCGACTTTCGCAGTCGCGATCGGATCGAGAGCGGAACAGGGCTCATCCATCAGGATCACTTCAGGGCTAACAGCGATTGCCCGCGCAATGCACAGGCGCTGCTGTTGGCCGCCTGATAGACCTGTTCCAGGTGAATCAAGCCGATCCTTTACCTCTTCCCAAAGGCCCGCCTTTTGCAGGCTTGTCGCAACAACTTCATCAAGCTCGGTCTTGTTTCGGGTCAGACCATGGATCCGTGGGCCATAAGCGACATTTTCATAAATCGACTTTGGAAACGGATTGGGTTTTTGAAAAACCATGCCCACCCGAGCGCGGAGTTCGACAACGTCGATTTCCTTGTCATAAATGTCGGTGCCATCAAGGGTGATCTTCCCCTCCACCCGGCAAATATCAATCGTGTCATTCATCCGGTTCAGACACCGCAGAAAGGTCGATTTTCCGCAACCGGACGGCCCGATCAAAGCTGTTACCTGACGCTCAAGGATGTCGAGGTCGACATCGAACAGCGCCTGCTTCACCCCGTAAAAGACGGAGACTTTATCACCGAGCATCTTCGTCGGCTGGTTCGACATTGCGGAAGCTTGGCGTGGTTCCACCGAAGGAGCCGCGGCTTCAGAGACATTCGACATACCGTTTTCCATTCTTGAATCCACCTTTTACCAGCGCCGTTCGAAACGTTTGCGCAAGACGACCGCCAAAGCGTTCATTGTGACTAGGAATGCCAGCAGGATCATGATCGCTGCCGAGGTCTTTTGTTGGAATGCGGGTTCCGGGAAGTCCGCCCACATGAAAATCTGAACCGGAAGAACCGTCGCCGGATCGAACGGCCCGCTTGGAATATCGACGATAAAGGCAACCATCCCGATCATAAGAAGCGGAGCCGTTTCACCAAGCGCCTGAGCCATCCCGATAATTGTTCCGGTCAGGATACCAGGCATTGCAAGCGGCAACACATGGTGTGTGACGGCCTGCAATCTCGATGCACCGATCCCCAAAGCGGCTTCCCGAATTGACGGTGGCACAGATCTGAGTGCAGCGCGCGAAGCAATAATGATCGTCGGAAGCGTCATTAGGGCGAGCACCATGCCCCCCACAAGAGGCGCTGACCTCGGCATTCCAAACACGTTCAGGAACATGGCAAGTCCCAAAAGACCGAAGACGATCGAGGGGACCGCAGCAAGGTTGTTGATGTTGACCTCAATGAGCTCGGTGACCTTGTTCCTCGGCGCAAATTCTTCGAGATAAATTGCAGCCCCCACACCAATCGGGAACGACAGCAGCAGAGTCACAAGCATCGTGAAGAACGAGCCCATGACAGCGCCAAGGATACCGGCCTGCTCGGGTTCGCGGCTGGCACCGGCGGTGAAGAAGACAGAGTTGAGCTTGCGCTCGATCAGCCCCTGATCTTTGAGGTAGTCGAGCCAGACGAGCTCCTTGTCAGATAGCTTTCTGTTTGCCTGGGGTTGTTCAAGAACCGTAATCGCCCAGGAGCCCGCTGGCGCGTCATCCGTGGTTTCCAGTGGGACGAAAACGTCACCGGTAATACCGGCATTCGACACTTCCGTAACCTTGATCACCCCGCCATTGATGGCGATGAGGAACGACGGCATCGTGTCTTCCAATGGTTCCGCATCACCTGGCGTAGCAAGGCGTCGCTCAAACTCGGCGATCTTCGTTTCATCGGTCTGGATTGCGAGATTAACCGAATTGATCGAATTCCGAGCGCTGGAAATACGGTCTTCCAGGACTGCGCGTCTCGCTTCGGTCGCATCAGCCAGTTCCGCCGTCATATCTTCGATTGCAACGGTCTGACGGCGAACGGATCGGGTATTCGCAGCGATCCGATTGCGCAGAGCGGTAATTTCGCCCTCGATATGAACTTCGACAGCGCTCAGAATGTCGCGAAAGTCATTCGCGGAGGAAAGCACCGTAACAGAACCGGTGGTTCCATTTGCGGATCCAATCCCGTTTGTCGCGAGATCTTCGCGTTCGGTCACCAGACCTTTCATGTAAAGGTCGCCGAAATCATCAAGTTGAACGGGGACTTTTGCCACAGTCCCAATCAGGCTCGGATCGGCGAGAACAGCGTTACGCAGATTGATGCCGGCGACATTGGTCACAAGGCCGTTGCGCACACGGCGGTCCCGTCGGCCTTCCGCGAACGGAAGTTGATCACCCAGTGCAGAACGAAGGATGCTGTTATAGTCAGCCCGGCCAATCACCTCCGGATCGCCCGTTCCTTCGGGATCGATCTGGGATTGCTCGAGGTTCACCGAAACGGTCAGATAATGATACGTGAAGGCGTGATAGCCTTTCGACACGATCGTGTAGAGCAGGATCACCAGGAAGGCCATTGCCAGAAGAATGGCAAAAATCCCAAGATTCCTGAAATTGGCCTCACTCCGATACCGTGCAGCAAGCCGTTTCTTCGCTTCGCGCGACGTGTGAAGCTCTCCGTGCGATGCGCTTCCCGGTGCGGTAAGATCAGTCATATTGTTCCCGATATTTTTGAACGACGCGAAGGGCGATGACATTGAGCACGAGCGTCACGCAGAAGAGCATGAGCCCGAGCGCGAAGGCGGCGAGCGTTTTCGCGGAACTGAATTCCTGGTCGCCGACAAGCAGAGTAACGATTTGAACCGTCACGGTGGTGACTGCTTCAAGCGGATTAATGGTGAGATTGGCGGCAAGACCGGCGGCCATAACCACGATCATTGTCTCACCAATCGCGCGGGATATTGCGAGGATCAGCGCAGACACGATGCCCGGAAGGGCAGCAGGCAACACAACTTTTCGGATCGTCTCCGATTTTGTTGCCCCAAGGCCAGCAGAACCATCCCGCAGAGATTGCGGGACTGCGTTGATCACATCGTCCGAAAGAGACGAGACAAAAGGAATGATCATAATTCCCATCACCAATCCGGCAGCAAGCGCGCTTTCAGATGAGGCGGGAATAACGAAACCAAAGGTCGGTTCTGTCCAGGTGCTGAACCAGTCGAAGAAATTCCGGATCGACGGCGCCACGGTTAGCGCTGCGAAAAAACCGTAAACGACGGTCGGAATACCGGCGAGAATTTCAAGAACCGGCTTGGCAATGCCGCGAACCCGGTTGCTCGCATAGTCAGAGAGATAAATCGCAGACATCAGCCCGACAGGGGCCGCGACCAGAATGGCAATGAACGTGATGAGCATGGTGCCAGCAAGAAGCGGTATTGCACCAAAAACCTCACTGTTGCGATGTTGAGCTTCGGCGAGTTCTGCAGCAGTCGCACCGGCAGGCTCGTAAGCGCCCTGCGGACTCCAATGAAGACCAAAGAGAAAGTCGAGGGCGTTGACCTTCTGAAAGAACAATAGCGATTCATAAATCAGCGAAAAGACGATGCCGAAAGTCGTGAGGATCGCGACAACGGACGCCGATATCAGCGCAACCATACTGGCGCGCTCGACGACATGCCGCGTTCTTTTTGCCGGTTGGATTTGCCGCCACGCATTCATTCCGCCGAGAACAACAGCGATGGAGACAATCGCCACGAGCAACCACGCGGAATAAAACCGTATCGATTTAACGAGTTCGCCAGCTGCAACGCGCGCTTCATCCGTTCCGCTGGCAATACCATCAGAGGCAAGCGCCTTCGCATCGCGCAAAAACGCCTCGCGCTGCGGAAGGTTCATATTCTCGATTTCGGAGGAAAACGCACTGAGAATGGAGGAGTCGAGATAGCGTGGAAGGCCAAGCTGCCAGGCGATTATAAGGAAGAAGGCCGGAAGGACAGCCCAAAGTCCGAGATAGGTTCCGTGAAATCCTGGAAGAGAATGGAGGAGCTTCGGATCTCCACCTACGACTGAAAGCGCGCGGTTCTTTCCAAGATAATAGCAAACGCAAAAGATCACGACCAACGCGATAAGCAATTGTGTCGTCATGACGGCGCCCCCACCAGAATAGACGAAAACGGATTTTTACGAAAAAGCCGCCGGCATTCGCTTAACGAATGGCCGGCGGCCGGTATCAATCAAACCGTAGCCAGCTTAGAGAGCAAGCGGTGTCAGGTTCTTTGCTGCTTCAGCGATAGCTGCGCGGTCTGCATCTGGAAGTGGGATGAGACCTTTATCACCGAGGTAACCTTCAGGACCCCATGTTCCTTCAGCCGTAAATTCAGCAACATACTCTTCGACGCCAGGAATGACACCGACATGCTCTTTCTTCACATAGAAGAAGAGTGAGCGTGAGATCGGATAGTCGCCAGCAGCGATTTTTTCGAACTCAGGAGCCGTACCATCAACAATAGCGCCTTTGAGCTTGTCAGCATTCTGGTCAAGGAAAGAGAAACCAAACACGCCCAGTGCGTTCGGGTTTGCTTCCAGCTTGGAAACGATCAGGTTGTCGTTTTCACCGGATTCGATGTACACACCGTCTTCGCGGACAGCTTCGAATTCCATACCAGCCGCTTCGGCGCCTTCCTCAAGAGCCAGCTCTTCAAAAGCATCACGCGTACCGGATGTTGGCGGCGGAC
>JBCDCU010000176.1:0-7964 GCA_039181265.1 Pseudomonadota bacterium
GCGTTCTTGATTGCCCTTTTCATCTTCATTCCGCTGGTCGTCCAACAGGCAAACGATTTTCTGGCGCGTGTGCCTGGTTGGATTGCGCAACTTCAGACGTTTGTCGTCTCAGACACGATGAAGAGGATTGCGGAATATCTACCGTTTCAGATCGCAGATGTGCAGGGGCTTATCGATCGGGCCGTTGCCAATGGAGCGAAGGTCTTTACCAGCGTTCTCCAGTCCATTCTGACTGGCGGACAGTTTATTTTGAGCATTCTTTCCCTGCTGGTCATTACGCCCGTGGTTGCGTTTTACCTCCTTTATGATTGGGACGACATGGTGGCTGCAATCGACGGGTGGCTGCCGCGCGATCATCGTTCAGTTATTCGCCGCTTGGTCGCTGAGATGTCGGACATGATTGCCGGTTTCGTCCGAGCGCAGGGATTGATCTGCCTTATTCTGGCGATTTTTTATGCTGCTGCTCTCAGCCTTGCAGGTCTGAATTTCGGGCTTCTTATCGGGCTCATGATCGGCTTGATCAGTTTCATTCCTTTCGTTGGGGCGATCCTTGGCGCTGTGGTCTCGATCGGGGTGGCGCTTGCGCAATTCGTGCCTGAACAGAACTACATCATGATCCTCGTGGTCGCGGGTATATTTGTTGTCGGGCAATTCATGGAGGGTAACATTCTCCAACCGCGCCTCATGGGTAACCACGTCCAGCTTCACCCGGTCTGGCTGATGTTTGCACTCTTCGCGTTTGGCTCCCTGTTCGGCTTCGTCGGAATGCTGGTTGCCGTTCCCGCTGCCGCCTGCATCGGCGTGTTGGTGCGGTTTTCTATTGAACGATATTTGCAAAGCAGACTTTACCTTGGCACGGGCGGCGATCAGGGCCCAAAGTCGGGGGCAGGGGGGAGTGAGTGAGCGCACTTGCAAAATCAACCCCGGTTCAATTGACACTCGGTCTTCCTTTTGAAGAGCGGCTCGGCCTTGAAGACTTCATTCCAGGATCAGCCAATGAACAAGCGCTTGATTTCCTTCAGTCGTTTCCCGATTGGCCGGCTCGGGTTGTCTTGCTCATCGGGCCGGAAGGGTCCGGAAAGACGCATTTGGGCGCGATCTGGGCTGATCTTGCAGGTGCGCAACGCCACAGGGCAAAAAACCTTCGTTTCGAGACGATGACAGAATGGCTTTCAAGCGGTGCACTCGTTCTGGAAGACGCCGATTGCCATGATCTGGATGAAACCGCACTGTTTCACCTTGTCAACGACGTGCGATCGGGTGCAGGCTATCTGGTGATTACAGCGAGCGAACCGGTATCGGCATGGGGATTAACTGTCCCGGACTTGCTGTCTCGTTTAAGGGCAGCGGTTCCGGTTGTGATCGGAGCGCCGGACGACACGCTGCTTAGGCAAGTCATTGTGAAACAGTTTGCTGATCGGCAGATCGCTGTTGAGCCTGACCTGGTGGAATTTCTCGCAAGTCGTCTGGAGCGCTCTCTCGATGCGGTTCGGCGGGTTGTGGCGCTTCTGGACGAGGCGGCGATTGCGCAGAGGCGAAAGATCACAGTGAGATTTGCAAGCGCTGTTCTCGATTTTGAAACCTTGTCGCTGCGATAAGACTGTCACTTCATTGTGGTAATGCTGTAATATTACATACGGCACTTCAAAACCGTTCAGCGAAGCGGAAGGCCTGATATGGATGATCTGACAAGAACCGAACATGATGCACCGCGCTTGAGTCTTTCAGCCGAAGACGATGCGATTGACCTTGAGACGTTTGATGGTCTCAACGAGCAGACTTACGAGATCCTGCGCAAGAGCCCAAAACGCTTCGTCAACCGCGAATTATCGTGGTTGCAATTCAACCGGCGGGTGCTCGAAGAAGCGGCCAATAAGAATCATCCGCTTCTTGAGCGCGTTTTCTTTCTTTCCATTTCGGCGAACAACCTCGATGAGTTTTTCATGGTGCGCTACGCGGGTCTCACCGGTCAGGAGCGGGCCGGAATTGTTACGCTCAGCGATGATGGACTGACGCCCCATGAGCAGTTGATTCACATAAATCGCGAAGTGACCGATCTCATGGCCGAGCAGCAAAGGCGCTGGGCGGAATTGAACCGGGAACTTACCGCCGAACACATCATGATCGTCAATGGGAGCGATCTGACCGAGACTGAACGTAAATGGCTTGAAGCCTATTTCATCGAAGATATTTTCCCGGTCCTGACGCCGCTTGCCGTCGATCCGGCCCATCCGTTCCCGTTTATCCCGAACAAGGGTTTTTCCATCGGCATGCAATTGCTGCGGGAGAAGGGGAAGGAAGAAATGAATGCGCTTCTGCGCATTCCGACATCTCTCAACCGTTTTATCCACATCAGGCCGGATGAGGGCACGGAACTCCGGTTCATCCGGATCGAAGAGGCAATCGGTCTTTTTATCGATCACCTTTTCCCCGGGCATAAGGTTCTCTCTCGCGCGCTCTTCCGCGTCATTCGCGACTCGGACATTGAGATCGAAGAGGAAGCGGAAGACCTGATGCGGGTCTTTGAGACGGCTTTGAAACGCCGGAGGCGTGGCGTTGCAATTCGATTGGAGATCGACGCAGCAGCGCCGGACCACCTTCGGAAGCTGTTTTCAGAACAATTGTCCGTTGATGATTCCAACATTGCGATTACCGAAGGCATGTTGGCCCTCAATGATCTTTCCGAACTCACCAAGATCGACAAGCCCCAGCACAAGTTCACGCCGTACACAGCCCGCTTTCCCGAACGCGTTCGTGAAGCTGGCGGCGATTGTTTCGCTGCCATTCGCGAGAAGGATATGATCGTTCATCATCCTTACGAATCGTTCGATGTGGTTCTGCAATTCCTGCGTCAGGCCGCAGCCGACCCTGATGTGGTCGCGATTAAGCAGACGCTTTATCGCACATCGAACAATTCGCCGATCGTGGCGGCGCTGGCTGAAGCTGCCGAAGCGGGTAAATCGGTGACGGCACTTGTTGAACTCAAGGCGCGTTTCGACGAGGAAGCCAACATCCGCTGGGCCAATCAACTCGAGCGCGCTGGCGTTCAGGTTGTCTATGGTTTTATTGAACTGAAGACCCACGCCAAACTCTCATTTGTCTCCCGCCGGGAAGGGCACAAGCTTGTCAATTACTGTCACCTAGGGACCGGCAATTATCATCCGATCACAGCGCGGATTTACACCGATCTCTCTCTGTTTACGGCTGATCCGATCATCGCCCGTGATGTTGTGCGCGTCTTCAACTTCGTGACCGGGTATGCCGAACCGCAAGATCTGGAAAAGCTCAGCGTGTCTCCGTTTACCGCGAAACAGCAGATCCTTGATCATATTCGCGAAGAGATAAAACACGCTGAAGCGGGGCGGCCGGCGCAAATCTGGATGAAAATGAACTCGCTCGTTGATCCGGAAATCATCGACGCACTTTACGACGCGAGCAGCGCAGGCGTACTCGTCGAACTCGTCGTGCGCGGGATTTGCTGCTTACGGCCTCAGGTTCCATGGCTTTCCGACAATATCCGGGCTCGCTCGATCGTTGGGCGTTTTCTTGAACATTCGAGGATCTATTGCTTCGGCAATGGTTACGGTCTGCCGTCGCAGGAGGCATCGGTCTACATCAGTTCTGCCGATCTCATGCCGCGCAATCTTCACCGACGGGTGGAGACTTTGGTTCCAATCGACAATGCAACTGTCCAGCAGCAGGTGCTTGATCAGATCATGGTGGCGAATCTTCTGGATAACCAGCAAAGCTGGGAGATTTCCGGGGATGGTCGGGCGAGCCGGGTTGACCCGCAACCCGGAGAAGAGCCATTCAATTGTCACCACTATTTTATGACCAATCCGAGCTTGTCCGGGCGTGGACAAGCGCTCAAAAACAGTCCACCTGAGCAAATTCCGTCGCCGAAAGAGACGCGTTCTTGAATGACAGAAATCTTCGCGGGTTAATCGTTATACCCGATGCCCCTGGCCGGTTTGCCGGTCACGGGCCCGTCTCCATCATCGACATCGGGTCGAACTCCGTCCGGCTTGTTGCCTATGAGCGCATGGCCCGGTCACCGACCCCTTTGTTCAATGAAAAGGCACTTTGCGGCCTTGGACGTGGTCTTAGTGAAACGGGTCGTCTCGACGAAGACGCCATTGAACGCGCGCTTGCCGCTATCCACCGATTCAAGACCATTTCAGACCACCTGATTTCAGTCGATCTTTTCGTCATCGCAACTGCGGCGGTGCGGGAGGCAGAAAACGGTGCGGACTTCATTGATCAGGTCGCTGAGATCACCGGGACGGACCCGCTCGTGTTGTCCGGAAGCGATGAAGCGCTCTACTCTGCGCGTGGCGTGCAAAGCGGTATTTTCGAACCTGATGGGGTGGTCGGTGATCTTGGTGGCGGCAGTCTTGAACTTGCTGATTTAAGGGGCTTCGAAATCTCGGAAACAGCGACCCATCCATTGGGAGGTCTCCGGCTTCAGGATGAAGCTGGGTGCGATCCCTTAGCCGCCCACAAGATCTCCCTTCAGGACTTGAAAAAGAGCGATATCCTGCGCGCGGGGAGGGGACGCCGCTTCTTTGCAATCGGGGGAACCTGGCGCTCCCTTGCAACGCTGCACATGCATCAGTGCGGTTACCCGATGGAGGTTCTTCACCATTACACTGTGCCCGCCAAAAAGATGGCCGCATTCTGTAAAATGGTCTACGAAACGCCGACGGACAAACTCGATCAGATCGATGTTGTCTCTAAAAACCGGCGGCCTCTTTTAGCCTATGGTGCTGCCGTTCTTTCAGCGCTCATTGAGACGATGAAGCCGACTGATATCGTCATAAGCGCGCTCGGTATTCGCGAAGGGCTTTTGTACGGTCTGCTTGGCGAAGAAGAGCGCGGACTTGACGGTCTGCTCGAGGGCGCGCGAGAGCTATCCGTTCTGCGATCACGGTCACCGGTCAACGCCCTCGAAGTCGTCGAATGGTCAAACTCCTACTTTCAGGTGCTCGGAATTGAGGAAGCGCCTGGCGAGAAACGGTTGCGTGAGGCAGCATGCCTCTTGTCTGATGTAGGGTGGCGGGCGCATCCGGATTATCGTGGCGCACAGGCATTGAATACGATCGCTCATGCTGCGTTTACCTGTATCGATCATCCAGGTCGTGCCTTCGTCGCGCTATCAGCCTATTTCCGGCATGAAGGGCAGGTGGACAATGGTTCCTTGCCGGATCTGGCTCAGCTTCTTTCGAGTGAGATGCTTTTGCGGGCCCGCCTTCTTGGCTTGTGTTTTCGGATTGCTCATCTGTTGTCGGCTTCAATGCCGGGCCTTCTCGAGCACAGCCGGTTCGGGCGCAAGAATGGGACGCTCTATCTCACAATCGATGAATCTCAGGCCGATTCCGTCGGTGAAAGACTGGTCCGCCGGCTTCAGCAGATTGGCAAGTTGACCGGACTTGAAACTGAATTGCGTATTGGAGACTTCGCCGACTGAACAGATCCTGTTCAGTGGGTTTTGGCATTCAGAATGCCATTTACCGGCTGTGGCGTTGGGGCTTCGTCGGGTGCTTCCCCGTTGGCAGCCTTGCCAACCAGCTCCGTCCCAACTCTTTTTCCATCGATCTTGAGGGCAAGTTCGCCGCGTTTCACCCTGAGGGCCGCCTCGCCGAACAATTGCCGCCGCCATCCCTTGAGGGCCGGGACGTCCGCCTCGTCATCGCAGGCGATCTGTTCGAGTTCGTCGACCGTTGCAATGACCTTCGCTGCAACATCATTGCGTTCGCTGGTCATTTTCAAAAGCACTTTGAGAAGATCCACGACTGCACTTGACCCTTCCGGTGAAACCCGACCGCGTGGAACGGGCTGGAGTTGGTCTTTTGGTATGGCGAGTGCCCGTTTGACGGCTTCCAGAATCTGGTCTGCCGATTTCGAGCGTTCGAAACCCTTGGGCAGTGCGCGCAGGCGTCCGAGCGCTTCACGGCTGCTCGGTTGCTGGGCGGAAACCTCGAAGATCGCGTCATCCTTGATGATTCGTCCGCGCGGGCAATCCCGGCGTTGCGCTTCCGCCTCGCGCCAGGCGGCGAGTTCCCGCATGATCGCAAGTTCGATCGGTTTACGGACCCTCAGTTTCATGCGCTCCCAGGCCCGCTCCGGTGTAATGTGATACGTATCGACGGATGTGAGGATTGCCATCTCTTCAGAAACCCAGGAGCTTCGGTTCTGCTCTTCAAGATTCGCTTTGAGGGAAACGTAGACATCCCTCAGGTGGGTCACATCGGCTGCGGCATATTTCAGTTGTTTTTCCGATAAAGGTCGCAAGGTCCAGTCGGTGAAGCGCGAAGATTTGTCGATCCGCTTTCCCGAAATGCGGAAGACCAACTGGTCGTAGCTGATCGAATCGCCAAAGCCGCAAACCATGGCGGCGACCTGTGTGTCGAATAGCGGCGCGGGAATGATGCTGGCCAGATTGTAAATGATTTCAACATCCTGACGCGCAGCGTGGAAGACTTTCGTCACAGCCTCGTTCGCCATGAGCGCAAAGAAGGGCTGTAAATCTATGTTTGGTGCAAGCGGATCGATGATGAAGAATTGGCCCGGCGCGGCAGCTTGTATGAGGCACAGTTTCGGCCAATAGGTCGTTTCGCGAAGGAATTCCGTATCGACGGTTACAAATTCTGAAGAAGCCAGTTGTGCGCAAGCGTCCCGAAGTTCGCCGGTCGTTGTTATGATATCCATTGGAAAGATATAGACGATAATGGGCGCGTTGTCGCGGTCCATACCTTAAAGGCGGTAAACTTATCTCTTAACTGAGTTGGTTTTCCCACAATCGGAACACTTTGAACGCGTCCTCGATAAAACACCCGGTTCCCTTGACAAATTGCGCCGCTGAGTGCACCTGAGCCGCAGCCGTAAGACGGCGAAATATCAGTCAACCTTCCTACGATTTACCGGGACATTTTCATGCATCGCTACAGAAGCCATTCCTGCGGCGCCCTCAGGGCTGACAACGCGGATGACACAGTTCGCCTATCGGGCTGGGTTCACCGGGTCCGCGACCATGGCGGGGTTCTTTTTATCGATCTGCGCGATCATTATGGCGTTACGCAAGTGGTGGCTGATCCCGATTCGGCAGCCTTTTCGCTTGCTGAAACTGTTCGGTCGGAATGGTGTATTCGCATCGACGGTCGTGTCAAAAAACGTGATGAGGCAGCGATCAACCCAGCGCTCGCGACTGGCGAGATTGAAGTGTTCTGCACGGAAATGGAGATCCTCGGATCGTCTTTGGAGCTTCCGCTCCCGGTTTTCGGCGAACTGGACTATCCGGAAGATACGCGGCTTCGGAACCGTTTCCTGGATCTTCGTCGTGATACCCTTCACGCCAATATCGTGAAGCGCAGCGAAATCATTGGGTCCATGAGAAACCGGATGGGTGAGGCGGGCTTTACCGAGTTTCAAACGCCGATTTTGACAGCGTCTTCGCCTGAGGGTGCACGTGACTTTCTCGTTCCATCGCGCGTCCATCCCGGCAATTTCTATGCGCTTCCGCAGGCTCCGCAGCAGTTTAAACAGTTGATCATGATGTCCGGCTTCGACCGGTATTTTCAGATCGCTCCGTGTTTCCGCGATGAAGACCCGCGCGCCGATCGTCTGCCAGGTGAATTCTATCAGCTTGATGTCGAAATGAGCTTTGTCACGCAGGAAGACGTTTTGACGACGATGGAGCCGATCATTCGCGGTGTTTTCGAAGAGTTTGCCGACGGTAAGCCGGTAACCGATGTGTTCCCGCGCATCGGGTATAAAGAGGCGATTTCGAAATATGGTTCCGACAAACCAGATCTTCGTAACCCGATCGAAATGCAGGCTGTGAGCGGTCATTTCCGGGGTTCCGGGTTCAAGATTTTTGCTGGAATGCTGGACGCGGATCCTAAGAATGAGGTTTGGGCGATCCCTGCAAAGGGGGGCGGAAGCCGGGCATTCTGTGATCGGATGAA
>JBCDCU010000177.1:0-7945 GCA_039181265.1 Pseudomonadota bacterium
GAAAAGGGGGCATCCGTAATGAAAATCAACGAAGAGACTGTCGCTATCGTAACAGGGGGCGCATCGGGTCTCGGAGAAGCAACGGCACGGGCACTCGCAAGCGCGGGAGCACCGGTTGCCGTTTTTGACCTCGATGACGAGCGGGGCGTCAAACTTGCCGAGGAGATCCAGGGGCTTTTCGTGAAAGTGGATGTGTCGGACACGGAAAATGTCCGTGCCGCTGTCGAAACGGTTTTCCAGGAGGCAGGCCCGCCGCGAATTGCCGTTAACTGCGCCGGCATCGCTATTGCCCAGAAGACGGTTTCAAAGGGTGAGCCGCATGACATGGATCTCTTCCGAAAAGTCATCAACGTCAACCTGATCGGAACCGCCAATGTGGCGACGCTGGCGGCTCAGAAGATGGTGGAGGCATCGCCGCTGACGGATGATGGCGAGCGCGGTGTGATTATCAACACGGCGTCAGTTGCAGCGTTCGACGGGCAAATCGGTCAGATCGCCTATTCGGCGTCGAAGGGTGCCGTCCACGGAATGACCTTGCCGATGGCGCGCGATCTCTCGCGCGATGGCGTTAGGGTCGTCACGATCGCACCCGGTCTTTTTGGAACGCCTATGCTTCTCGGCATGCCGCAGGAGGTGCAGGATGCGCTCGGTGCGCAGGTCCCGTTCCCATCGCGCTTGGGCAATCCCGCGGAATATGGTTCGCTTGTGCGCTCAATCGTGGAGAATTCCATGTTGAACGGAGAGACGATCCGCCTGGACGGTGCGATCCGGATGGCGCCGAAATAGCAAGATTCGCGCTTCTTATACGACTACGTTTTCGGTAATCTCGCTCGCTCGAGGCTGCCTCTCGTAAGGCGCTCCTTAAACAATCAGGCCCTCCTCAGCGTAATCTCGTCTAATGCAAATGCGGGATGAGAAATGACCCAGATGCAGCACTAAGAATACAGCATTCGGACGATACCACCGACACCACGAAACGCTTACGCTCATTGAAGGTCTCAACTCGGTTGTGACCGCTATCAAACGACGCAAAGAGGAGAGGCGCAATGGGTATGAAAACGGTGGCAAGGGACTTTTTCGAAGCCTGCGAAACGGGCAAGGGCTGGGAGGCGTGTGAGGCCTATTGCACGACAGGCGCGACGTTCTCCTGCCAGGCGGATGCGCTTGCCGATGTCGTAACTTTGGAGGGCTATACAAAATGGATGAAAGGTCTTCTCAGACCGATCGTAGATGGCCACTACGAGTTGAAAGCCTTTGCTGAAGACGAAGATGCGCAGTCCGTGATTGCGGTTGCCGTTTTTCAAGGAACGCATTCGGGGGAGGGTGGACCAATGCCCGCGACCGGAAAAACGGTCGCCAGCGACTATGTTTATGTCATGAACTTCGATGGCGGGAAGATCCGCCATATGACAAAAATCTGGAACGATGGTCCGGCTTTGCGTTCGCTTGGTTGGGCCTGAACGAACCCGATTTCGACAGTCTTACCGCGTGCCCCAGGTGTCGGAGAGGCGATAGCCTTCCGGCCAGGGATCATCGGGATCCAGCATGTGTTGATGAGTGCCGGTGATCCATGCCCGTCCTGAAATTTCGGGTCGGATCGCTGGCGTCTCGCCAACACGCGTTTCACCCAGGATCTTACCTTCAAAGGTGGAGCCGATGAGCGAATGGGCTCTAAGACGACCGCCCAATTTCATCACCCCCCGCGCATGAAGAACCGCCATCCGCGCAGAGAGCGCGGTGCCCGTCGGAGATCGGTCGATCTTCCCAGGTCGGATCGCCACTGCGGATCGCGTTTCAAACCCATCATCTGTCTCAGATAGTGGACCAGCGAACAGGCAAAATGAGATATGCCGCCAATCCGGGTTTTCGGGATGGTGAAAGCCGAGCTGAGCACCTGCCGCGTCGGATATCTTTGTCCCCAGTTTCGCAAGATCGTGCGCTTCGTCTTCGGTGAGTGAGAACCCCAGTGCCTTGGCATCGACAATCACGAAACTGTCGCCGCCATAGGCAGTGTCGACCGTTAGTGTTCCGACACCGTCAACCTCGATTTTCGCATCAAGATTGCTTGCGAAGCTAGGAAGGTTCTCAACGAATATACGCTTGGCCTTGCCGCCTTCGCATTGGGCGCGCACTGGAACCAGGCCGCCAGGTGCTTCAAGCACGAGTTCAGTAATTGGTTCACGCATTTCGACAAGGCCGCTATCGAGAAGGACGGTTGCCACACAAATCGAGTTTGATCCCGACATGGGTGGAGTGTCTTCCGGCTCCATAATGATGAAGGCAGCATCGGCGCGCGGATCTTTTGGCGGCACAAGCAGATTCACGTGACGGAAAACACCGCCTCGGGGCTCGTTCAAAACGAAATTGCGCAGAACGCCGTCATTGGCGATGAAGCGGCTTTGTTCCCAAAGCGTTTCCCCGGGCGGCGGGGCTACGCCGCCGACAATCACATCGCCGACTTCACCCTCGGCGTGGGCGGATACAACATGGATGATCTTTGTGCTTAGCATCAGCTCTCAAAGGCCGGTGCGGGGAGGGTATAGGGTTTGTGCCCTAAAGGCCCCATTTAACCTCGCGGTCGTTCGATTCCATAAGGTTATGATACCGAGCGACGGCCCAGAGCGGGAAATACGCCGCATAGCCGTGGTACTTCAGGTAGAAGACACGTGGGAAACCCGTGCCGGACCAGTATTTCTCATCCCATCGTGCCCCATCCTTCGGTGCGTTGTTGAGATATTTCACGCCGCGTGTCACGGCCTCATCCTCGACCGCATCGGCGGACATCAGCCCCATAAGCGCCCAGGCCGTCTGGGATGCGTTCGAGGTTTCTGCATAACCCTTTTGTTCTGCATTATAGGTCTCAAGACCTTCGCCCCATCCGCCATCTTCGCGTTGTTGTGCCTTCAGCCAGGCGACGGCCTTCTGGATATAAGGCTGGCTCATATCTTCACCGGCTGCTTTGAGGGCAACAAGCGCTGACCAGGTGCCGTAGATGTAGTTGACGCCCCAGCGGCCATACCATGAGCCGTCGGCTTCCTGTTCGCGTTTGATAAATTCAACACCCTTCTGGATTGCAATCGTGAAACGGTCACGGTCCACCTGGGCAAGAGCTCCGACGCAGCGTCCCGTCACATCAACGGTCGGCGGATCCAGGAGCGCACCGTGATCGGCAAACGGAATGTGGTTGAAATAGTAGTGCTCGTTTTCAGGCTCGAAGGCGCCCCAGCCACCCGAGGATGACTGCATGCCAATAAGCCATTCGCAGCCGCGTTCAATGGCTTCATTATAGTCGGGACTTCCCTGGCGGCTCATCGCGAGAATGACAACCGCCGTGTCGTCGACGTCCGGGTAGTGTGCATTCTCATATTGGAACGCCCAGCCGCCGGGTCTGACATCCGGGCGTCGCACGGCCCAATCGCCGCGCAAGTCGAGGATCTGGCGGTCTTTCAACCAATCGAGTGATGCTTTGAGTTTCGGATCGTCACGGTCGCCTGATTCAAGAATGGCATGCGCCGCAAGGCAGGTGTCCCAAACAGGCGACAGGCAGGGCTGGAAATAGATGTCATCGCCCCGTTCGGTGAGCAGCTTTTCGACCGCAGCACGTGCGGTCACCATATCCGGATGATCATCGGCATATCCGAGCGCACGATAAGCCATGACAGCGTTCGCCATAGCGGGGTAAATCGCACCGAGCCCATCATCGCCGTTGAGACGTTCGGTGAAAAATTCGACCGCCTTTTTGATTGCCTTTTCCTTACCGGCACGAAGGGCGTTCGGTTCAAGGACACGCAGAAATTTGTCGAGCTGCAGGAAGGCTGCGCCCCACGGGGATCCCGTGTGGTTGACGTTGTAGACTTTTTGTTTTTCCGGAGGGATCGTGAAGAGTTCCCGGATGTTGCGACCAGTCGGATTGGCGGCCTGCGCTTTTTTTGCAAAGAGCACGAGAAGTGGCACCAGAACCGTGCGGGCCCAATAGGACATTTTTGATATGTGGAACGGCGACCAGACCGGTTGCAGCATCATTTGCACCGGCATGACAGGGATCGCGCGCCAGGGTACCTGACCGAAGAGCGCCAGCGAGATCCTTGTGAATACGTTGGCAGAAGCTGCACCCCCTTGCGACAGAATCCACTCGCGCCCGCGCACCATATGCTCCGCATCCACGTCATCGCCAATCAGTTTTAGCGCCCAGTAAGCCTTTACGCTCGCCGATATGTTACCCGCGCCATTATGAAAGAGCGGCCAGGAGCCATCGTCACTCTGCAATGAACGGACGTAACGCCCGATCTTTTCTTCGCGATCTGCATCGATTTCGCCGAGGAAATGGCGAAGCAGGATATATTCCGATGGTATCGTCGTGTCGGCCTCAAGCTCAAAAACGAAATGGCCGTCATCCTGCTGTTCTTCAAACAGAGCAGCGCGCTGTGTTGTGATAACGTTTTGAAGATCTTGGAAGTGGATCGTCATGGCTTTCCTTCAAGAGACGCGAAGCTAATCAACCGGATCAAACCCCAGGTCTGTAATGAAGACCTGTTTCCCAAAGCATTCCAAAATGGCAAAGGTGTTTTTCCTTAACGCCATTTCGTGTGGTGGTCCATTCAACGCTTGTATAAAAGTTGATTAAAGACCGCCAGAGGCGACGGCGTTTCTTTGGAAGCTGTGGTAAATTTGACCGGGATTGGCCGCGATGCGAAATCGGAAATAGCGATTTTTGAAAGAAAATCAAGCTGTTTTGGAAAGTCCCGCTCGGGTTATGCCAGCCAGAACATCATTAAATTTTTCACCCTGAATGATGATATGCGAGCGCAGGAGGCGTGCCGCTTCTTCGCCGTCGCCGCTTATAAGAGAGGTCAGAATGGCACCGTGTTCGTCCATGGATTGCGAGAGGCGCCCACGGGCTTGCAGCTGAATCCGCCTGATCGGCTGCAGAAGACGAAACAGCGCCTGCGCTTCACGCTGCAGGTAGGAATTACCACTCGCCTCATAAATCATCTGGTGAAAGCGTTCGTTCTCGCTGAAATAAGTGTTGGGGTCCGCCGCTTCGCGCGCTCGTGCGCAGGAGCGATGAGCTTCCTCGAGCGCTTGTAACTGCTCGCTTGTCGCGCGCCGGGCGGCCAGCCTTGCAGCCAGTGCTTCAAGCTCAGCCATTACTTCAAACATTTCCACGATTTCGGCGATTGTCGGAAGTTTCACGAAGGCGCCGCGATTGGGAACAAGATCAACAAGACCGGTGGACGACAACATCCGCAACGCTTCACGGACAGGCGTGCGGGAGACTGCATATTTTTCCGAAAGGCAGGTCTCATCGAGTTTGTAGCCGTCCGGATAATCGCCCGTCAGGATAGCATCTTCGAGATCGCGACTGATTGCGAGACTGGTCGTACCGTCCTGTCCTGATGCCCTCGGCATAGCCTGCTCCATTCCCTTCTATTGACGAGGCTTCCACTAAAACCGTTCAATCCCAACGGTTTATGGTAAAAAAATCATCTGAAAAGGTTGTATACAATATTTTCCAGATTGCATATTATCCCGAACATCTGCTACACAGTCAAGATTGGCGCGATATATGGTCACAGGTATGGTGACTGACAAGTGCCATCAAAAATAGGGAGGAAAGCTGAAATGAAGCAGTTGAAGCTTGCGGGCGTTACGCTCGCAGTCGCCGTTGCCATGACCGCATCTGCATCGGCAACGGAATTGCGCCTGTCCCACCAATGGTCGACGAAAGATGTCCGCCATAAAGTGGCGGAGATTGTCGCGGAAGAGGTGAAGAACGCCAATGTTGGTCTCGAAATCGAGATCTTTCCGTCGAAGTCTTTGTTCAAGCCGCGCGAGCAATACAGGCCACTGAGCCGCGGTCAGCTCGATATGACGGTCTTTCCGCTTGCTTATGCTGCAGGCGAACGTCCGGAATATAACCTCACTTTGATGCCGGGCCTTGTGAAGAACCACGACCATGCGGCACGGTTGAACCGGTCTGACTTCATGGGTGAACTTGAAAAAATCATGGCCGAAGACGACGTGATGGTTCTTGTTCACGGCTATCTTGCAGGCGGCTTTGTCGGCAAAGACCGCTGCATCACCAGCCCTGAGCATGTAAAGGGCCTCCAGACTCGTGCGGCTGGCAAGTCCTTCGAACAGATGCTTGCAGCAGCGGGTGCATCAATCGCCTCAATGGCCTCATCCGAGATTTACAATGCGATGCAGACTGGCGTTCTCCAAGCCGCCAATACGTCATCCTCATCTTTCGTGTCTTACCGCATCTACGAACAGGTGAAATGCTACACGCCCGCGTCAGACGTGGCGCTTTGGTTCATGTATCAGCCATTGATGATGAACAAGTCGACCTTTGACGGTCTGACGTCAGAACAGCAGGCGGCGATCAAGGCCGGAGCTGCAAAAGCGGAAGCTTTCTATCTTGAAGAAGCCAAGCGTCAGGACGCAGCCTCTGTAGAAGCCTACAAGAAAGCCGGTGTTGAAATCGCCAACATGTCAGCTGAGGAATTCCAGCAATGGCGCAATATCGCAAAGGAATCGTCCTACAAAAGCTTCGTTGACAGCGTAAAGGGCGGTCAAGCGCTGCTCGATAAAGCGCTCGCAGTCGAATAGAGCATGTCTAAAGGGCGGTCCGGCGGGCCGCCCTTTTCTTATGCTTCATGGTGGGTGCGCCCCGTGCCCTCCGGTCTCTTATCAAACAAATTTCAGGCAGCAGAGCCATGGCAACCAAATCCGGTTTGCCGGTCGCGAAGACCGGTGGCAATCCCATCCTTCAGGCCATTAACTTTCTATCGACCCTTGCAGGTTTCGTGGCAGCCGGTCTGATCTTCGTTTCGGTTCTGATCACCTGTCAGATGATCTTCGTGCGCTACGTCTTGAACCAGTCGACGATCTGGCAGACCGAGGCGGTCACCTACATGGTGCTTGGCGCGACCCTGATCGGGCTTCCTTACGTCCAAAGATTGCGCGGCCACGTCAATGTCGATCTGATACCGATCGCGTTACCGGGCCTCGCCCGCAAAGCACTCGCCGTCTTCACGTTGGTCGCCACGATCGTGATGGCCGCCATCATGCTCTATTACGGCTATGAATTCTGGCACATTGCGTTTGAGCGGGGTTGGCGCTCCGACACGGTCTGGGGCGTCAGTCTTTGGATCCCGTATATCGCGGTCCCGATCGGCTTTACGCTTTTCATTCTGCAACTTTCCGCCGACCTCCTGGCAGTCATTCTTGGCATCGAAGAACCCTTCGGACTGCCGCCGAAAGGAGGCGAGTGATGGATCCGATTACACTCGGCGGCATTGTCGCCATCGTCACCATCCTGGTTCTGTTTTCCGGCGTTTCGGTTGCAACCGGCCTTTTGATCGTTTCCGCGATCTTTATTCTGGTCTTCGACCCAAGATCGCTTGAACTCATGCCGGAACTCTTCTTCGGCAAACTCAACAGTTTCGCGCTTCTCTCGATCCCGATGTTCATCATTATGGGGGCGGCGATCGCCTCGACCCGGGCGGGATCCGATCTTTATGAGGCGCTCGACCGATGGCTGACACGCATTCCAGGCGGTCTTGTGATTTCAAACCTCGGTGCCTGCGCGCTTTTTGCGGCGATGTCCGGCTCTTCCCCCGCAACGTGTGCGGCAATCGGCAAGATGGGCATCCCCGAAATGCGCAAGCGCGGCTTCCCGGATGGGGTCGCGGCAGGCTCGATTGCTGCTGGCGGAACGCTTGGCATTCTCATTCCGCCTTCCGTCACCATGATCGTCTATGGGATTGCGACAGAAACATCGATCGGACGGCTTTTCCTCGCCGGTGTCATTCCAGGTTTCATGCTGGTCGGGCTCTTCATGATCTGGTCGATCTATTCGACCTGGCGCTCAGGGTCTGCCGATGCACTCGGCGGACGCAGCTATTCCTGGGCTGAACGGTTTGAATTGATGCCGCGGGTGCTA
>JBCDCU010000178.1:0-7920 GCA_039181265.1 Pseudomonadota bacterium
CGATCCCACCTTCTTGGGTCAGCAAGAGCCAATCCTCGGACGTACACTAGCGAATGCGTTTTTATTCGCGCTAAAGTTAATCTGTAAAATTTTAAGTAAGGTCGAGAAAAATTGGCCAAACGGGGAAAAAATCCCCGTAAGGCCCTGTTAACCAAATGCTTCGAAGCTAGTTGCGGCTTTTGTCCACTAGCGCGTTCGACTTGATCCATGGCATCATGCCACGCAGTTTCTCGCCAACTTCCTCGATCTGGTGCGCGTCGTTGAGACGACGGGTGGCTTTGAAGCGCGCCTGGCCTGCCTTGCACTCCTGCATCCATTCGGACGTAAACTTGCCGGTCTGAATATCGGTGAGGATCCGTTTCATCTCCGCCTTTGTCTCCGGCGTTACGACACGCGGACCTGACATGTATTCGCCCCTTTCCGCATTATTCGAAATCGAGTAGTTCATGTTGGCGATACCACCCTCATAGATGAGATCCACGATGAGTTTGACTTCGTGGAGGCATTCAAAATAAGCCATTTCCGGCGCATAACCCGCTTCGACAAGGGTCTCGAAACCAGCCCGGATCAGTTCAACAAGGCCACCGCACAAAACAGCCTGTTCGCCAAAAAGGTCGGTCTCGCACTCTTCTTTAAACGTCGTCTCAATAATCCCTGAACGTCCACCGCCAACGCCGGACGCGTAGGACAAAGCGATATCGAGCGCATTGCCCGAAGCATCCTGATCGACAGCAACGAGACACGGAACACCGCCGCCGCGCTGATATTCACTGCGCACGGTATGGCCCGGGCCTTTCGGTGCGATCATCATGACATCGACCGTGTCTTTCGCTTCGATTAGCCCGAAATGAACATTGAGCCCGTGAGCAAATGCGATCGCTGCCCCGTCACGGATGTTGGGTGCGATGTGATCGCGGTAGATGTCAGCCTGAAGTTCATCGGGCGTTGCCATCATCATCATGTCGGCCCAACCGGCTGCTTCCGCGACACTCATCACTTTCAGGCCGTCTGCTTCGACTTTCAAGGCTGTTGTCGATCCTGGCCGCAATGCGACGACGACGTCGCTGACACCGGAATCTTTCAGGTTCAGCGCATGGGCACGTCCCTGTGATCCGTAGCCGATGACCGCGACTTTCTTTGATTTGATCAGATTACGGTCTGCATCCTGATCGTAGTAAACACGCATGAGATCCTCCTGTTTGTCCTATTTCGTGTTTTCTGATTGTGAAGCGCCCCTCATTGCGTTGCTTCCGTGAAGGGCAAAGAATTGATCGACAGCTCTTGCGGCTGATTTTTCCGGATCGCCTGAAGCGCGGGAACCCTCATCTCCAAGGAGAAGACGGATCTGCATATCCCGAACGACGAGCCCAAAAAAAGTTCGAAACGCTGCCTCGGTGCTTTCGAAATCGAGAACACCCGCATCGCGTCCTGCCTCAAGGACCGGTGCGAGCCTCTCAGCCATGGCGAACGGACCGTTTTCAAGCACAATGGACCCCAATTCACTTCTTCCAGTACCCGCATGGCTCACAGCTAGCCGGTTCAACGCAATCGATATGTCGCCGGATAGAACCTTCAGCCAGTTTTCAGCGAAGCGTTTCAACATGACCGAGAGGGCCCCTTTGTCGATACCATCCTCCGGAGACGGATCTAGACGTACTTTTGCGGCCTGCCAGCGCACTGTTGCCGTGAGGAGGCCGGTTCTATCGCCGAACCATTTGTAGAGCGTCTCCTTCGAACAGTTTGCCCGCTCGGCGACGCCGCGCATGGTAAAGCCATCGCCTTCTTCGACCATCAGATCGAGGGCGGCTGCCAGGACCTCCTGCTGGCGTTCAGAGAATTTGTCTTCAAACCGCGCCATGACCTCGAAACCAGCGCTGAAGCGCCCTGCCCTTTTCTCCCGCAAAACGGCTAAGCATAACCGTACCGTACCGTTCGGTACGGCTTTAGCAGCATCTTTGGGGTCCGACAAGGATGAAATCCTGAAACCGGGTTCAGAAATAGAAAAAGACTGGTATTTAATCAGGCAACAAGGCCGCCGGAGTTTCCGAAAAGAGTGCCGGCAGCATTTTGCGTCGCCGCATAGGCCGCAGCAGCCTGCTCAAAAGCTGCTTGGTTCGCTGCGGGGCTTTCATCATCCCCGCCTTCCCGTTCGAGCTGCCGGAGTTCGCGTAATTCCGTTCGTGCTTCCGCCTGATCCGCCCGTGCCTGACGGGCGACTGCGAGATCCTGCGAAGAGGGTTCCGCCGGAGCAAGTGCTGCTCGAATGACGATGTCCAGTTTGCGGATCGTTGCTTCAGGGTCCCCTGGTATTGGCGCTGAATCGATTTGAACCTCACCGCCAACCGCATATTGCTGACCGTCGGGGCCTGTTATGAATTGATAGGTCGGGGCACTCGCGAGCGGACCACCAACGCGCGCATGGGCTTGTTCGTGTGCTCTGACTTCACGGTCGCGCGCCTCAAGTTCACGGACCCGCTGTTCTTCTTCCGGCGTCAGGTCATCGCCGCTCGCTGATGGCTGGGCCGGTAGTGTTTCCTGGTCTTCTGAAAGCGCGTTGGCGTTTCGATTGCGAGGATCATTGAAAGCCGCGGACGCATTGCTCGTTCCTGCAACAGCGCGTTGTGTTGTGCCGCCAATGCCATCACCGGGCGCGTTTGCAGGAAGCGATTGTGACTGGGCGACTTCCTGCCTGCGTTCAGGCAACGTAAAACGCTCGCCTGCGGTGTCAGCATCCGGCGGGCGAGTGGCGAAAAAAGCCGTTGATCCAAGTGCAGGACCGATCATGGGAGCTTTTTACCGGATGCGCCTTAAAGAATTGGAAACTCTTTCGCTGGTCTCGATTGGTGAACCCCTTACGGAATAAATTCGTCGGGCCTTGCGGCAACGGCGAGCCAATGAAAGTCAGATCCTTCAAAACCGACCCGCTCCACAATGATCAGCGCGATCAGAACCGGCTTTTCCCCTTCCGGGTAATAAACCTGAACGCCGCCGATCTTGTAGCCCAGAGCACACCCGCGAGACTCCGGAACCCGCAAATCTTCATTCAGCGCCCGTTCGCCGCCGCCATCGAATTCATTAATCAGGAACAAGTCGAAACCTCTGATTTGATCGGTTGCGAATGAACACATCTCGGGTGCAGGAAAGCGCTTCTCGCTCAGCCTGAGAACAAGCGGCTTCGCTCGTAAACGAAAAACGGTTTCGGGATAAAACACCACCCGGTGCGGGTCGCTGTTTACTTCGCTCACCGGATTGAAGGCGCGTTGCGATCCCGGGTTTCCGATGAGATCAAGATCTCTCAGACCTGTCAGGCTCTCCGCTTCCTGCCGCGCCACGAAACGCGCTTCTTTGACAGTTCGGGTCTCATCGTTCAGCAGAACCCGGATCGGCATTCCGGGAAGATAGGAATCGGTTGCCGTGTCGATATAGTGGCGACGCGCGAAGGGAAAGCCGGACCCATCCTGAACGCCATATTCTTCATAGACGAAAACGCTACCGTTTTCGGTAAAACCGATAATATTCAGTTCAGACACATAGCCAGATCTCGCTGGAAGGACTGCGAGAAACATGCTGATCATGAACGAAGTGAAGAGAAAGCCGCAATTCCGTTTCATGGATTTGGTCTCCGTGCCGTTTGCGAAGCGCGCAAAACACCGTGTTGTCAGTTGGAGTGAATCGCCTTTTCACGCGAAGTTTTAGCTCACCTTCGCTAGGAACCGCTTTCAAGTGCGTTCACGAATGTGACAATCTCCTGAGCGATTTCGTCTGTTGTTTGCGGGCTGCGCATCGCCCCCGCAATCACATGGTCATCCCCTGCCCCTTCCACGCGGAACAGGCGCGCAGTTGCCCCCCATTGCTCCGCATAGTCTTTTACTGTCGCAGGTTCGATCACTGTGTCTTCCTCAGAGTATATGAGAAGCACGGGCACCTTGATATCACCGGGCGAGATATCCTCAAGCGCTTGCGTCAGCCGTGCCATTGGCATCAGCGAAACAGTGGCATAAGGCGTTGTCCAAGCATGTTCTTGAGCAGGCGTCGGACGCGTATGAATTCGATGTTCTCCAACGAGGATCGGCATGAACCATCGCGCATAAGGGAGGGTCAGGAAACTGCTTCCAGGCGCGATTAGTTTGAAATTCGGAGAAATGAGCGCAAGCGCCCGAACATTTTCAAAAAGTTCCGGGCGTGTCGCGGCGAGATAAGTTGCAAGTGTAGCGCCGGTAGAGGTCGCGATCACCACGGTCTCATCTGCGATCCGGTTTCCGACCGCAAGGCTTTCTGCCATATCATTAAGCCAGTCTTCGGCACTTGCTTCTGCCATGGCATCGGCACTCCTGCCATGCCCCTTGAGACGGGCGAAATAGAGATTTGCCGAAAGGCCTTCAGCCACCAGATCCGGTACCGGGCGGACCTCTTCTTTCGATGCCGAAAACCCGTGAACATAGACCACGGCGAACTTCCGTCTCTCGCCGGCTTCTCCGTTCGCCCAAATAATTTCCTTATGCAGTCCATCCCGCACGTCGGAAAAGCGCGCCTCACCCTCGTGGATGTAGACCTCGACATCGTCACCAATGATGTTTGCATCAAAATCCACAACACCGGTGAAGGGTTCGCGCGGGCCAAACGCAAAGATAATCGCGCCAGAGACCGCTGCGATCGCGAGCCAGATCGCAGCGCGTTTGAGATAATTTCCGAAGGCCGGCATTATCAACTGCCCTTGCCGCAAGCTTTCAGGAACCGTTGAACGGTCGCTGCCATTCCATAGGTGAGTGCATCTGCGGTAAGGCCATGACCAATGGACACTTCGGCGATTTGCGGTGCCGCCTTAATGAGGGCCGGTAGATTATCCGTTGATAGGTCGTGACCGGCATTCACGCCAAGGCCTGCGGCCTCTGCCGCAGCTGCGGTTTTTGCAAGGTCTGCGAGCAGATGATCGGCAGGTTTTCCGAAGGCTGCGGCGGCGCCATAGGGACCTGTGAAAAGTTCGATACGGTCTGCACCGACAGCCGCAGCTTTTTCCGGCACGTCCGGATCCGGATCGACAAAAAGGGCCACCCGCATCCCGCCACTCTTCATACGAGCGACTGAACTCTTTAATTGGTCTTCATTGGCCGAAATGTCCCAGCCATGATCGGATGTTGCCTGCGCCGGATCATCGGGAACAAAGGTCACCTGATCCGGTCTGATTTCTTCGCAGAGTGCGAGAAAACGTTCATCGGGATATCCTTCGATGTTGAATTCCTTGCCGCGAAATTCTGTCAGCAGGGCGGCAATCGCGTCCACATCATGACGCCGGATATGGCGGCCATCCGGGCGCGGATGAACCGTAACACCAATGGCTCCGGCCTCAAGCGCGATGCGGGACAGATTCTCAACACTCGGCCAAGGGAGATCACGCCGGTTCCGCAAAAAGGCAATCGCATTGACATTGACTGAGAGCTCAGCCATCGCACTCCTCCTATCGATGGATCCCGCCACAGACCGCTTAAGCGCACCACCGCGTTGTGCCGGATCTTCTAACTGCCATGTCCTGCCAGCTTTTGCCAGAGCGCCCACGCCGCTGGCGTGAGGCTTGCCGCCATGACCAACGCCAAAGCGAGATTGAAAAGGCGGCGCCTCTTGGGGCATTCCAGAAATGCGCGCATGCGCGTCCCGAAAACACACCAGGCAATATTCACCGGAAGATTGATGAGCATCGCCACCATTGCGATCGCAATGAGGTTGAACGCAGCCTCCTCGCTCACTCGGTAAGTCAGATAAACACCAGCGGCAACGCCCATGAGTTTCACATTGACCGCCTGCAGAAAGAGCGACTGCACGAAGGTGAACGGTTTTCCCGCCTCTTTTCCGAATGCTCCGGCCGCATTGGCAATTCGCCAACAAAGATAGATGAGGTAGGCAAGTCCAACCGTCTCGATCACGATCCTGAGCGATGGATAGGTTTGAAGAAGACCGGCGAGACCGAAGCCAACGGCGAGAAAGACAAGTGTCGTACCCACCATCACGCCAGAAATGTGGGGGACAGTGCGGCGTAAGCCGAAATTCACGCCCGACGCCAACGCGATCATCGTATTTGGACCAGGAGTGACGAAGCCAGCCAGTATGAAGATCACCAGCCTGACCAGCACCTCGAGATCAATGTTTGGAAGGAACACGTCGTGTGCGGGTGCAGGCCAGGTCCAAAAAACAAACGGCCTGCTTTTGGAGGGTGGACTACATACTTTCCGGCCCGCGATTGACCGCTGCAACGCCGGTTTTGCAAACTTCGACGAGGCCCAGAGGCTCCATGATCGAGATGAATTGCTCAACTTTGGCGCTTCGTCCGGTGATCTCGAAAACAAAATGATTTGTCGTTGCGTCAATGACCGACGCTTTGAACGCATCAGCCAGTCTGAGCGCTTCGAGACGCTGTTCCCCGGTTCCTTTCACCTTGACGAGCGCCAGTTCACGCTCAAGTGGTTTTTCTTGCCCATTTTGATGCGCAAGCGTTGTGAGATCCTTGACGGAATGCACCGGAACCAACCGGTCCAGTTGCGCTTTAATTTGCTCGAGGACGGCAGCGGTTCCCTTTGTGACGATTGTGATGCGCGAAAGATGCGCTTCATGAACCGTTTCGGACACGGTCAGGCTTTCAATATTGTAGCCCCGTCCGGAAAATAGGCCGATAACACGTGCAAGAACACCGGGTTCGTTATCGACGAGCACCGAGAGCGTATGGACTTCGGTCTGGTCTTTCGTTTCAACAAGGAAATAGGCCGATTGCGGCTGCGGGTTTCCTGACATGTTCAATCCTTATTCGCTCCTGGCGTATGGTTCCTTGTGCCGCTCATTACGGTCTGCTTGTTTTTTCCCTGCACACTTCCCGGCTTGCCGCTTCGCGCCGGTCTTTCTGCAACCGCAACACCCGCAAGGATGAGCAGTAGCGCAAGGACTGCGTTAATGGCTGGCTCTTCAGAAAAAATCAAGAAGGCCCAGAAGACACCAAAGAGAGGAACAAGAAGGTTGATCTGACTAAAAAAGGTGGCGCCCTGGCGCTTGATCAACGAGAACAGAACAAAGGCGGCCACGGATGTGTGAACCAGTCCGAGAAGTATCGTCGCCGCTAAAGCCCCTGTCGAATAATCAAGATGGAAGGGGCCGTCCACAATAAGCGCTGCCGGGATGAGGGGTAACAATCCGATTGTGATGCTCCACGCAGCGAGCGCCAGGCGCGGCACCCCAATCAGGAACTTATAAATGATGGCATTGATCGCGTAACACGTCGCTCCGCCGAGTATGGCAAGTTGGTGGAAAAAATCGCCGCCGAGTGCAAAGAGGGCGGCGGGCCCTACCAGAAAGACCACTCCGAGGATACCCATCAGGACGCCGAGCCCTTTAAACGCGCTAAATTTCTCATCCTCTGTAAAGAGATGCGCAAGCAACAGCGTCATGAGCGGCATGATCGCCATGAGGATTGCCGTCAGCCCCGGTGCGACGAGTGTCTGTCCCCAGGCTATCAGGAAGAAAGGCAACGTCGTCCCAAAGATACCTGCAAGGGCAACGAGCCCCCAAATCGCCGCCCGTTTGGGCAAGGGTTGGCCGATGAACAGATAAACGAGCCAAAGTGGCAGGATCGCTGCCAGCAGACGATAGGCTGTCATCGTGACCGGCGGTATTTCAGCGACCCCGATCTTGATGAAGATGAAGGCCGACCCCCAGACTGCCGCAAGCCCAAAGAGAAGGCTGTAGTCCATAAGACCGGGTCGGTTTCCCGTCGAGGCGATCATTTTACTGCCCAGCCTCATCAGTGAAGCGAACGGAAGCGAAGGTCTCCATAATTTGCGCCTTGCTGAGACTTCCAGGTCTCGGCTCCTGGAAGGCCACCATGACCGGGCGCGGGCCAATGAAGACGGCGATCCATTTTTCGTAAAGTACACCCTCTTC
>JBCDCU010000179.1:0-7894 GCA_039181265.1 Pseudomonadota bacterium
CGACGATGTCGGTCACATCGGTGAAGAAGGCGGACACCGCTGATGTCGTGTCTTCGCCTCTGTGGTGGTTGAGCGATGCAACGACATCGGCCGCTTTCACCTTGGCGCCGGAATGGAATGTGGCGTTTTTATTGAGCACAAATGTCCATTCGCGGGCATCGGGCGTCGCCGACCATTCGGTGGCAAGGTCGCCGCCAAGTGTTTGATCCGGATTGATCTGGGTGAGGTAAGAACGGAAGGTGTGGGCAAGCGCGATATCGGCGAAGGAGACATATTTGCCCGGATCGTGCTGGTCGGACGTGTTGCCGTCATGCTGCGCAATGCGGAACGTGCCGCCGCGCTTCGGTTCAGCCTTGGCTTGCGTGCTCCACAGTCCCGTCGCAGTGGTTGCCGTTAAACCGGCAGCCAGTGAATAATACATGAAAGATCGCCGTGAGATTTTGCCTTCGCGGGCTGCTTCCGCGAGCCGGTCGATCATTTGCTGGTCTTTTCCTGTCGACATGGTCACTCCCTCTTCTGTCGCTCTAATTCGAGCTCCCTCCAGCAAGGTGAATGAATGGATGCGCAGGTAAAGCCAGTGCTTCCGGCCTCAGTGCGCAGAGGGATCCCGAACCCGACCATTGCCTCATGAATTTCCTGTTGTTTCAGGAACAAAAAAGACAGAAAACAGTATATAGCGGACATCTCGATCATTTCACTCAACGGATTTGGGAGGAGTGCGAAGCCATGACGGACAGTGTGACGGCCTTTCAGCCGCCCGATCGCCCGCCCATTCGCCCGGACGATATTGAGCCGGATATCCGCCTTGCCTTTGTGTTGACCCCAGCTTTTACGATCCTGCCGCTCGCTGGCTTCATCGATTCCGTGCGCCATTCCGCCGATGAGGCGGATAAGAGCCGCCAGATCTTTTGCACCTGGGAGGTTCTGTCGAACGACCTGTCACCGGTCGTCTCCAGCTCCGGGCTTGCAATCACGCCATGGAAGACATTCGAGGAAGCGGGAAACTATGATTATCTCGTTGTTGTCGGCGGCCTTATCGATCAACTGGGTGAGATCCCGGATCAAACGCTTTCGTTTATCAAGGCGCAATATGGGAAGGGTGTGAAACTGATCGGGCTTTGCACCGGCAGTTTCGCGATTGCTATGGCCGGGCTCCTCGATGGTAAGCGGGCTGCGATCCATGCGCATCACCGGCTTGAATTCATGGAGATGTTTCCGAACTCGGTTCCAGCGGAAAACGAATTGTTTGTAAGCGATGGCGGGGTCATTACCTGCCCGGGCGGGACGGCGGCAATCGATCTTGCGGTTGAAATTCTGATCCACCATTGCGGGCGTTCGCGTGGCATGAAGGGCCTGACGGCTCTTGTCGTTGATGAGCATCGCGCTGCCCATGAAGTGGGACGTACGCCCTATCAGGACCTGGAGACCTGCGGCAACTGGCGGGTCGAACAAGCAGTCAAGATCATGCGTCAGAAGTTGCGCGAGCCCGACACAACGGAAAAGCTCGCCCAAATGCTGGGTTCCACCGTCAGGCAACTGAACCGGGTCTTTCAGGACCATGCGAAAGCAACACCGCAGGAAGTCTGGCGCGACATGCGGCTCCAGCATGCACGATGGCGGCTCTTGAACTCCAAACGCACAATCACGCAGATTGCTTTTGAATGCGGTTTTTCAGACAGCAGCCATTTTTCGCGCTGGTTCAAGACCCGCTTTTCAGAAACCCCACGGAGTTACCGGGAGCAGCGTCTCGCCCGGCAGCGCTAGGCGTGACCGTGTTATGCTCGGGGTTGGGCCAATGTTCAGCCGTTTGAGGCTTTGAGATCGTCTTCTGCAGTCTTTTGCCGCTCGGTGTTTACGATCCAGGTCAGGGTCTTCGCCAGAGACATCGGACGCGCTGAGAGGTACCCCTGAAACTCGTCGCAGCCGAACTCCTCGAGAATCCGACGCTGACCCTCCGTCTCGACACCTTCTGCAATTGTCGTCAACCCGAGGCTCCTGCCAAGTTCGACGATTGCCTTGGTGATCCTCTGGGCCGATTCCTGATCTTCCAGTTCGGATATGAAAGAGCGGTCGATTTTAAGGCGGTCAAGCGGAAAGCCCTGCAAATAATTGAAGGACGAATAGCCGGTTCCGAAATCGTCTATTGCAACCTTGACGCCCATTGCGCGGATGGCCTCGAGCTTTTCCCGTGTCTCCTCGACATCATCGATCAGAGTGCTTTCTGTGACTTCGATCTCCAGGCTGCCGGCATCCATTCCCGTGCTTTCAAGGACGCGCTCTAACATGGCAGGGACATCGGATCGCGAAAACTGAATGGGCGACAGGTTCACTGACAACTTGCACCGTTGCCCTTTGACCAACGGCCAGTTCACGGCAACTGCACAGGCGTATTGGATGAACGTCTCGCTCATTTCAACGATCAGTCCGGTTTCTTCCGCGATTGGAATGAATTCGCTTGGTACGATCGTTCCGTGAACCGGGTGGTCCCACCGCATTAAGGCTTCAAAGCCAATCAGCCTGCTCTCTTTGAGCAAAACCTGCGGCTGGAAAACGGCGTAGAATTCCCCACGGTCGATTCCTGCGCGCATATCGCTTTCAAGCTCTGCGCGACGCTGGGCCTTCATTTCCATGTCTTGATTAAAAACGACCCATTGTCCTTTGCCGCGCGCCTTTGCTTCATAAAGCGCCATATCGGCTTTCAGTATCAATCCGTCGAGATCGCCGGAATGGTGAGGAAACAGGGAAACCCCAAGTGATGCCCCGACAAAGAGCTCAAGGTTCCCGATCCGCAGGACCTGGCTCGCGCCCTGCACGATCTGCGAGCAGTTTATCTGCCAATCTTGTTGCTCCCCGGCCGGCGCCTTGGCTTTCAGGGGAAGGCTGATTACGAATTCATCGCCGCCGAAACGGGCGACCGTGGCATCGGAGGGCAGCAGGGCGACGAGGCGGGCGGCGATCTGCTTCAGCACTTCATCACCTACCGAATGACCAAACCCGTCATTAATGGCTTTGAACCCGTCGAGATCGAGATAAATGAGCGCCAATTCGACAGCCGCGCTTTCAGCCAGGTGTTGCCTGAATGCGGTTCGATTGTGAAGCCCGGTCAAGTGATCCTGCGTGGACAGCCTATTGATGGTTGTCTCAGCCTCTTCCACCCTTATCTTCGACAGGCGCGCGCCTTCGACGACTTTGCTCAGCATGTTCAATTGCGAATTGGGATCCCGCGCACCGTCTCCTACATGTTCCGACAGCAAGCCGGATCCCTCCGATGTGTTGGAGGCTGACGACAGGTCCGTCCCAACCAGTTCGGATATCGTTGAGGTGTCGAAGCTATCGTCATGCTCGGATAGGTTCAGACCGATTTCTTCTTCGTAGGCGCTGACCCGCAATTTCACGAAGCGTTTGAGAAACCAGAGGAAAACAAGAACTGTGGCGAAAGCCCAGATGGCAGCAAGGCCGGTCCCGCCCAACTGGATGGCAAACTGCTCTACGCGGGATCCGGTGATAAAAGCTTCATGGGCGAGTGGCGCGACCATCACCGTACCGACAATCCCCGCCGCCCCGTGAACGGCAATGGCATCGACAGGATCGTCTATCCCGAACCTGTTGAGTAGAATGCTTGCGGTAAAGACCGCCGTTAGACCGCCAATCATCCCAATGAGCGCCGCGCCGTAATGATCGACATAAGCGCATCCCGCGGTGATCGCCACAAGACCGCCAAGGATCGCGCTGGTCGACGTCTTGGGGCGGGTTTGCCCTTTGCCGCGCAACACGCTGATTGCGAGGCCGGTTGCCCCGCCAAACGTCATCGCGACGACAGTGTTAAGCAGAATTTGCGAGAAGTTGTCGGAATGTGGATGAGCGCCACCGGCATTAAAGCCCAACCAGCCGAACATCAGCACCATCGTACCGTAATTGGTGAGCACGCTGGAATGACCGCGCAGGGTTTGCAGCTTGCCGTTAGCGTCATAAAGATCCTTGCGCGGTCCGATATGTAAGACGGCGGCAAGGGCAGCACTTCCTCCGATGACATGCACGACGGTCGATCCTGCAAAGTCCAGAAAACCAATATCGCTGAGCGAGGCCGGATTGGATCCGATGATGGCGTTGCCCCAGACCAGATGGCCAAAAACGGGATAAACAATGCCGCTGATGAGAACCGTTAGCAGCATATAGGCGCGAAAGCGCATCCGTTCGGATACCGCGCCCGAAATGATCGTCGCCGCCGTTGCACAGAACGCGAACTGGAACAGGATCATAAGCTGGATTTTGGTCTCGGATATATCGAAGCCGCCGAAACCGAACCAGCCGGTTTGACCGGCGCCGAACATAAGCGGCACGCCGATGAGGATAAAGACACAGCCGCAAATGATAAAATCGGCGATGTTCTTTTGTGCAACGTTTATGGTGTTCTTGGAGCGCGTCGATCCTGCTTCAAGCATGAGGAAGCCCGCCTGCATGGAAAGGACCATGATGGTCGCGGTTACAATCCAGAGATTGCCGACGCTGGTGAGAACATTCACCATCGGTTCGGGCGTCGCGGGTGTTGATCCGACAGTGTCCCGAAGAAATTCCATAAATCGTCTCGACGATCGTAAAACTTGCTTAAACGCTAGGTAAGATGACACCACAAATTACTTAAGTTTAGGTTGAGGCTTGGTTGGGCCCGAGGCTTGCATAAACTTGCTTCTTCTCAACCTCCTTGCGCGTTTCACTCAAACACCGGCGACGGGCTTGCAATGCGATGCACCGGATTATAGCGTTATGTCATGGCCGTTGAGGCGGCCTCCCGGTCCGCGGAAAGCTGTCATCGGCACCTCCCAATTCGACGAAAACGATCTCATCGGTTTTCTCAAGCCCGGCATAGCGGACCATCGGGTAATGGAGGGAAAAACGATGGCAAAATCACTCGATCAATTGCGCCGTGACGCCAAGGCGCTCGGCAAAGCGTTTGGAAAAGGAGACCGGGGCGCCGAATTGCGTGTCCAGGGGATCCTGACCGCCCGAAGGAACGGTCGTTACAAACACGCTGATTTTCTCCACGTGATCGCCCGCGAGATGGGCTATGCGACCTGGGCCGCCTTGAAACTTGCTATCGAAACCGAGGGGATGGACCGGGCGCAGAAACAGGGGAGGCTGCGGTGGGCGCTTTATAATGGCGGGCATGAAACGGTGAACTACCTGCTCACTGACATCCCCGATCTTGCCGCCGGACAGGTTCCATTGCTTGTCGCCCTTTATGAGGTTGACGCCATGCGGGTGATCCTTGCGGAAGATCCTGTTGCTGCGACCCGGGACTATCCTCCTCGCCGTGCCATGTGCCATCTCGCCTTTTCACGCCATTTCGAGGCTGCGCCGGGGAAGGAGGCGGCGATGCTTGCAATGGCGGGCCTTCTCGTCGCCCACGGCGCGAATGTAAACGATAGCTTCGCCTTCGATCCTGAGAGCGATCACCGCCTCTCAGCGCTCTATGGAGCAATCGGTCACGCCGGAAACATACCGCTTGCCAAATGGCTTCTCGACCATGGCGCGGATCCGAACGACGATGAATCGCTCTACCACTCGACGGAGCTTGGTCACGCCGATGGCCTGCGCTTGCTTCTGGAGCACGGCGCAAAACCTGAGGGTACGAATGCTCTGCCGCGCGCCATTGATTTCAACAATCTCGACATGGTGAAGCTTCTGCTTGACTATGGGGCCGATCCGAATGAGGGGATCGCGGCCCATCCCTCCGGTGAGCCGTCTCTCGTCATTCCCGCTTTGCATCAGGCCGCAAGACGATTGGCGTCCGGCGATATTGCCCAGCTCCTGCTTGAGCATGGCGCGGACCCGAGAGCGGTGAGCCGTGGCCATACGCCTTATGCTTTTGCTCGCATCTTCGGGAACCCTGACGTTGCAAGGGTTCTGGAACGGGGAGGTGGAGCAACTTCACTTTCCGAGATTGAAACAAAACTCGCCCGTGCCGCGGACGGAGAAAGCCTTGATGGTGACCGGATTGATATGGCCGAACTCTCGGAGGAAATGACTTGTCTGCTTGGCCGTCTCGTCTGGCGAAAGGGGACGCTTCCCCATATGAAACGGCTTATCGATATGGGCTTTGACTCCAATATTCCTGACGAGATGGGCATGCCGCCGCTCCACCTTGCAGGCTGGGAGGGGCTCATTGACGTCATGACCTATTTTCTGAGCCTTAAGCCCGATCTCAACCACGTGAATGCCTATGGTGGGACGCTGTTATCGACCATCATCCATGGGTCTGAAAACTGTCCCGAGCGCCACAACCGCGATCATATCGACTGCGCCCGTATCGCGCTGGAGCACGGTGTGCCCTTGCCGAAGAAAGCGCCGCATTTTGCGACCGAGCCAGAGATGTCCGCTTTTCTCGCAGATTGGGCGGAAACCCACCCTGACCAGGTTGCGGACCACGGTGTGGCGTGAGGGGGGACCATTGGGGTGACGGCTGTTGAGTGGCGAGACCAACATCGTTTAGGCACCCGAGCCACCGTCGACTGAGGCTTTATGTGAACATATTGAAGAAAGATTCAAAGTTTCAGATCGGCGATTATACCTGCGTGATCTGACCCCAGAAAATCCCGCCTCTCTAAGTAACCACCACCCGGTGACATTGCAAAATCGATAGGCAGGGGAACGTGTCTATAGGTCAACGTAAAGCGGGCCGGACCGGCGATTTTCGTTTTTGTTGCAACGCTAATTCTGTTCGCTCTAGCTGACCACGGCACCGTATTGAAGTCGCCTGCAATTACCACTTTTCCGTCAAGTTCAGATAACAGAGTATCAGCCGCAACCTCGCTCTCTCCGGAAGCGAATGGCCATGGCCAGGCGAGATGCATAGAAACGATCCAAACGCGCTCACCGCTAAGGCGAATCGGGGCGGCTGCTAAAGCACGCCATTGCGAACATATTGGGTCTCCGTCGAATGGGTGACGCGAAGCTAACGCAATGCCACTCCAATTGGAAAAGGGGCATAAGTGCTGGTAAGGAAAATCCCCTTTTAACATTGATAGAATGACCATATTGCGGGTTGAGACTTCTTGTAACATCACGACGTCAACACCGGATGCCTCAATGTCTCTAACAACGGATGTTATCTGTGAGTTAGCAAACCAAAGGTTCTTGGAATATATCCGGAGGTCACCACCATGGTTTTGCGGAATAAAAAACCAAAGTACTGTGACGAAAGACAAAAGTGAGACGGAGCTCAAATACAGTTTGAACCAGATGTTGCGAGCAACGACTACGCCAATTAGACAGAGCAGTCCGGCCACGGGCCGAATTATCGAAACGGTGTCCAAGCTGCGATGAAGCGGTCCCAGGAAGCTGGCAACAACCATCAATGTAGCGAAAGATGCGATTCCCAGAATTGAAAACCGCGCAAGAAATACAAGTCGTGAGGCCAATTTCAAATTCTTTGAACAGATAAGACGGGAGCTCGCCTCCGGCTTAAAAACATATTGTTCGCGTTGCCGTTATCCAGCCTGCTACGAGCACACCTTCGAAGTTCACCCTACAATACCGCTGCGCTAATTGCAGCGAAACCAGATGTATCTCAATGCACAGACCTCAGCTTGTCCGCGCCTTACCCCCAAGCTATATCCATCCCGACATGCGCATGAAGCGCACCGAAAGGCCCCGCGTTGACCCTTCTCATCATTTTCGTCGTACTTGCCATCGGCGTATCTTTCCTGTGTTCCATTCTGGAAGCCGTGCTCCTCTCCGTTACGCCGTCCTATGTGGAAGCCGCGTCGGAGGAGCGTCCGAAACTCGCAGAAAAACTGAGGACCTTGCGGGCCGACATTGAGAGGCCGCTTGCCGCAATCCTGTCGCTCAACACCATCGCCCATACGGTGGGGGCGACGGGGGCAGGGGCTCAGGC
>JBCDCU010000180.1:0-7873 GCA_039181265.1 Pseudomonadota bacterium
ATGACTTCGGCAAAGCCCTCGGCGATTAAGCTTCCGTTTTCCATTTCGACACTGACCGCGAAGCGGGAATGCCGGTATTCTCCTTTTTCGACAAGCCGGACCTTGGCGTTCAATTGGTCGCCCGCATGGGCACGACCTGAAAACGTTAGCGATTGCCTTTTATAAAGCGTGCCAGGGCCGGGAAGGAAGTTGCCCAAAACGCTGGAGATCAACGCAGAAAGCCACATCGACGGAGCGACGGCTTCCGGTCGACCATCAAGGTCGCCATCTTCTTTGGGAAGATGCATCGGATTGTGGTTTCCCGAAGCATTCGCGAAAATATAGAGGTCTTCCGCTCGGCAAAGGCGTTTAACCTCTGCCTCATCGCCAATCTTGAGCGCGTCGAAGGGTGTGTTCTCATAGATCGTCATGGCTCTGTCGCGTTCCTTTGCCGCTCAACCGATAACGTGGTGTCCGCCATCAATCAGGTGCGTTCCACCCGTCACATGGGCCGCCTCATCACTTGCAAGGAACGCGGCATAGGCGCCGACATCCTCAATCGTGGCGAGCGTGTGGGTCGGCGCTCTGGAAACCGCATCGCTCATCAGGGCATCAAAATGATCGATGCCGCTTGCTGCGCGTGTCGCAATCGGTCAGGGCGAAAGCGCATGGACCGATATCCCTTTTGAGCCAAGTTCGGCGGCTGCATAACGGCTAACCGACTCAAGCGCAGCTTTTACAGGCCCCATAATATTGTAATGCTCCACGACCTTTTCAGAGCCATAGAATGTCACGCACATGCAGGTACCGCCAAGTGGCATCAACGGTTCGGCAAGCTGGATCATCCGCAAATAGGAATGAACCGAGACATCCATTGCCATCTGGAAGCCTTCGCGTGAGCAATCGACGACCCGACCGGCAAGATCCTCTTTCGGACAAAAGGCGATGGAATGAAGCAGAATATCGAGGCTCCCCCACTCCTCGGTTATTCGCCCATACAGTGCCTCCATCTCTCCGTCTTTCTGGACGTTGAGAGGGGTAATAATGGAAGCGTTAAGGCTTTCAGCGAGCGGACGAACATGGGGTTCGGCTTTCTCGTTGTAATAGGTAATTGCAAGATCCGCGCCCTGTGCATGAAAGGCGCGGGCGCATCCCCAAGCAATCGAGTGCTCATTGGCGACACCGGCCACCAATGCTTTCTTGCCTCTGAGCGAAAACATTCCCGCGCACCCCCTTCGTCTCGGCAAACTGACAATCCCTGCGCACCCGACCATAAGGGTGCATTATGACAGTTATACTTCCGAAGTGTTGGTTAAGGTGTTGGAAATGGTCCGAAATTCAATTCCCATCGCGACAGGGCCTCTGCTACCCCGTCGCAATCCTCAACGGATAGAATGCGCCAGCGGTCGGCACTTGAGTAGGTTCGATCCGACACGTCACCGGCGGCGAGACAGAGGTTCGAACCTTTCAGTCGGAGGCGTCCATCATCAAACTCGAATGTCTGCAATGGCGCTGCGTTAAAGAAGGAAACGCCGCTTCCGCAACCACGAAGCAGGATTGAGGCACCGGGAAGTGCGCGTCCATTCACGCCCGCTGCGGTGATGCAAAGGCCAACCCGAAAGAACTCTATGCGACCTTGATCATCGACAATAATCGCGCTGTCCTCGGTGAGGGCGCCTTTGCAATTGTGAGCGAAGATCGGAACGTCGAGCCTTAGATTGCCGGGTGTTCCCAGGATATCGATGCAATAGCCGTCAATTGGCCGGTCCAGCCGGTCGATCAATCGTAAATGCGCAGGTTCGGTATCTGCAACGGCGACATGTGCCAGGCTGATGGTTCCGATTATGAAGCCAAGAACCAAAGCCAGCCGAACGGTAAGCGAACGCAAGGGTGTCATTCGATGCCTCCTAGAGCGCTGGATTGCGGCTGTCTGCCATGATCTTTCCGCCAATCGCGATAAAACAAGCTCCGGCCATTCTTTCGATTGAATGCCGCAAGTGCTGAAAACGCAGCATGACCGGGCGGGATGACAGAAAAAGACTAACCGCCGAATACCAGACCAGTGATGAGAAAAAGACAATTCCAACCATCAACGCCATTAACCAGAACGGCGTTTCGGCCGTAACGGCGGTCGCAAAGACGCTTGCAAAAAGGACGATCGCTTTCGGATTGGTGAGGGTCACCGCAAAACCGAACAGGAAGCCGTTAAAGTGTCTGGGAACGGCTTCGGTATCGACATCGAGGTTTTCCGGTTTGGATAAAAGAAGCCGTATCCCGAGATAGATGAGGTAAGCACCGCCCAGTACCCGCACTGTCCATGTCAGCCATTGATATTCAATGAGGATTGCCGAAAGGCCTGCAAGGCTGAGAGTGGAGTAAAGAAGAAGCCCCGTTGAGACACCGAGTGCTGTCAAGAGACCAGCTTTTGGACCGCGCGTCATGGATGCGCGCAATACACCAACGAAATCGGGACCCGGGAGAATGAGCGCTGGAATGAAAATCCCGAATACGGTGACGAGGGTAAGGATCGGATCCATGAGCTCTACCAGTTCGTTGAAGACTGCCCGCACCTAACCACACAGGCCTCGCTGATCGCAATCCGGGAGCATGCTCACAATTCAGATAGACGGCGGACGGCATAATAAGTGAGCGCTCAGACGACTGGAGCGACGAGCGACCTTACGTTTGAACATCCCGGCGCGCTTTAGATGAACCACAAAGCGTAGAGAAGGGTTTCGCTATCCAGTTGATTTGCGCGGCGGCGATTGAAGGTCAGATTGGGAACGGCATTTAGGACTTCGCCTTTTTCGACAAACGGCAGCGCGCCGGGGCCAACTGCGAATGAAATCAGATCGAACTGCTCGGCTTCCTCAAAAAAGCGTTTGAGATTGACACCACCGGGAAAACGAATGTGCGGCGACAGGACAGTGCCTTCCATTAAGGCGATGCGGTTCTGCAGGGAGGTCTGCCAAACAGAGATAAAGTCCCCGGTAACAGTAAGATTGCCGACAGCACTCTGCTGTTCCAGGTTCGGCAGCCACTCACGGTCGTTATCAGTCTCGCGTCCCGCAAGCTCCCATGTCTCCTGGCCGAGCCTTGCTGCTGTAAGGATATTCTCGCGTGTGCGTTCCAATCGGTTGCGATCAACCACCCGCCAATTGATTGTATGGAACAGGTTCAGTGCATCGATTGCGTTCCCAATCAGCGGTGCGCTCGGAGTCGCGGGATTTGCCGGATCAAGTGCGGAGAGCCTCATCTTCAAGATGTTCTCTTCCGCTTCCAAGGCGCGTCTGTCACGGTCCGCAGCTTGAAGGGGTGCGATCTCGTCATCGATCGCGCGGGCCATTGCGGTCTTGTCCTCAGGTGAAAGCGTTCCGTCAAAACGGATGCGGTCGCGTTCTCGTGTTTTTTCTCGCAAGAGCCGGGTCTGTTCCGGCGTCATGGCTTCGTTCTTTCGAGCAACAATGGCATCGATTTCGGCACGCAAGTCCTGGATTTCCCGATCACTGCCGACCATCGCAAGAAGCGCGCGCCCGAATTCGGTGGCCTCGTTTCCAAAGAACATCTGGAACGTGGTCTCGAACGTTGTCTCGAAATCGAAGGCAAGAAAGAAGTTTGGAAAGGCCATGATGGTATGAGCGCGGCTTTCCAACCATTTTGCATCCGCATTGTCGAAGGCGATTTCAACCTCTTCGGAAAGGTCGATGTTGTTGGATTTTAGCTGTCTGTCGAAAGCGTTTAGCAGAGTTGGAAGGCGTTCAGCCTCGTCGATTGTTCCATCAAGATTGGTGTCGAATGCGATTCTGTCGACACGCACCGCAAGCTTGACCGGCGTCTCACCAACGGCTGAAAGCGCCTTGCTCGCCCGCTCCATCCCATCGGCGAAGCGCGTCAGCATGAGCCTGATCTTTTCGTAAGTGGCTGTCTCCGGATTGGGATGAGGGGATGTGGTAAGATCGCCGGTGAACGGTCTTAGAAGAGCTGCGTTTTTTGCGATCTCGGCACCGAATTGATAGCGACGCAAATCTTCCTGCAGGTTGGCGAGCGCACCGAAAAACTCAAGTGCTCCGAGCGCGTAGGCGGTCGCAGGGTTTGATGGATCGGCCTTGTGCCGTCTATCGAAATCCTTGATTCCCGCATCATATTTTCCCGTCGAAAGATAAGCGTTGAGTTCTTGCGACGTGAGGGGGTCGGCTTTTGCGGGAGGTGCAACGACCAAAGCAAGTGCGGCGAACGTTGCGCCTAACAGGCTGATCAAATGGCTCATAACGAAACTCTCAAAATCAAAACGGATTGATGCGGTCGGTCGCGCGCTTTCCATGCCGGGATGCTCCCGAACACTATGCCCAATCGTTTGGGTTTCGCAAGAAACGGGGGGTGGCCTAATCAGGCTGGCTTTATTGCGTAAGCGGCTTTTACGGAGGGGAGCTCTTCCAGCTTTGCTCCAAGCGCCGCAAGGCCGGGAACATGATTACGCCACTTCCAGTCATCGAACCGAAAGTCGAGGTACTTCACGAATGCGACAAGGGCAGCCGAAGCCAGAGTAAGCTCTCCATCGAATTGTTCATTGCGCTCTTCGATCCAGCTGAGGCCGGTGAGTATTCTGTCTTTGTTGTCCGCAATCATTTCCGGCCAGCGCATCTCTTCAGGTCTGAAGGAGAGTTCATAGCGTGTCTGCACGGCGCGTTCTATCAGGCCGTTGATCATCTGGTGATTGCGCAGAAGTATCGTCCGTCGATCTCCATCCGCAGGCAGCAGGCGAGACGTTCCTGAGCGGCGGATCAAATAATCCGCAATTGTCAGAGAATCGACCAGAACCTCGCCGTCGTCGGTTTCCAGGGCCGGTATTTGGCGAAGGGGAGAAACCGTATCGCCGTACTCACGATTGGGCGCTGCGGGTCTCACAGTGGTTTCGACGATCTCAATCGCGTCAATCAAGTCACATTCCTGAATGACAACAAGAGTCTTGCGGACAAAAGGCGAAGTCGGCGAGAAGTAAAGTTTCATGATCCGTCTTTCTTTGCGGGAGCACCTTGAGCGTCCAGTGCTTCGAACCAATCGAGAGCATGGTTCGCCCAGGCGTCAGGGACTTCATGGCCGCCCGGATGTAGGGCGAATTGAAGGGCGGTCCCCGGCGCGCAATGCGTCCATGTTCTGAGCCAGAAGGGACCATCGGTCTCAAAGGCGTCGGCGCGCCACTTTTCGCATCCGTTTTCAATCCGCCATTGATTGAGCGTCTGGTAGATGTCGCCTTGTGCCACAAGACCTTTGCCGTCCTTGAGCTGTCTCAGCGGTCGACCCTCAAGCGGTACCGTCTGATCGCGCCAGCCATGGGTATGAAGCAGTTTTACCGGTCCGGCGCAATCTTCCGGGTGAGGCCGCCAGAAGCCTCCCGCAACCGGCGCGAAGGCCTTTACCAGCTCTGGTTCAGTGCAGGCGAAGTAAGAAACGATGGAACCGCCGATTGAATAGCCGGTCAGCAAGATGCGGTCACGATCGATGTCGAACCGTGTCTCAGCGTCTTCCAGGATTTCCTTTAAGAACGCTAAGTCGTCCCGCTGTTTCGGGAGCTGCGGGATGAAGGCCCAGCCTGGGCCGAAGCGGCTGCCAGGACGTTTCTTGCCATTCGGCGCAATGACGGCGTAGCCGCGGGCGAGAAAATCCTCGGTCATTAGGGCGCGGCTTTTAAAGATCCGCGATCCCCAGCCTCCGCCGCCGTGAAAAAAGATGACCGCAGGCATTTTTCCACCCTCCGAGGCTTCCGGCATGACCGCGTAATAGCTCCCGAGCGGCACTTCGCAGGCTGTTTCTTCCGTTGCGCCGCAGATTTCATCGGCAATGGCGGGCGGCGCCGCGGCAAACAAGAAGGATGTGAGAAAGGCGACAGGGAAAAGGCGGGTGAAATCGAGTCTAAGAGGCATGGTGGAGTGCTCCGGAACTGACCGTTACGCCTTACCTACCGCTCGGCATCCGACTGGCAAGTCACAGAATTGCGAGGGCGCGCTTCGGGAAGCGCAGAAGGGATTGAATTGGCGAGTGGCCCTATCTGTCCGCGCCGTGGCAGAACGACTATAATCCATCCACGATCCGACCGGAGCCGAAGCGCACAGGATCGACCGTCGGAAGCCGATACTCCGCCTCGATCTCAGCGAGGCAGGCTTTTGCCTCCTCTTCCGACAGGGCTTTGGTATTGACGCAAATTCCGACAAATCCCGCGTCGGGGTTGGTGCGCTTGGCAAACCGCAAGACCGTTTCCATCGTATCCCCAATCGTCGGGAGTTGGTATCCGGGAAGACCGCGCATATGTGTGCGCGTTGGCTCGTGGCACATGACGAGGGCTTCAGCCTGGGCACCATGGATGAGCCCGACTGTCACCCCGGCGTAGGAGGGATGGTAGACGGAGCCTTGACCTTCGATCACATCCCAGTGGTCAGGATCGTTCGTTGGTGAAAGCTCTTCGACGGAACCGGCCAGAAAGTCGGAAACGACCGCGTCGATTGCAATCCCTGATCCTTCAACAAGAATACCAGTCTGCCCGGTTGCACGGAAGGTCGCCTTCATACCGCGCGCCTGCATTTCCTTTTCAATCGCAAGCGTTGAATACATCTTCCCGCAGGAACAATCCGTCCCGACAGTGAGAAGTCGTTTGCCGGGACGCTTTGTACCATTCGCGATTGGCGGCGTATGGCTTGGGTGGCGAACATCGAACAGTGTGCGCCCGAGGCTGTCGGCCTTTGCTTTGAGGCGGTCGATATCAGCAAGCCTGTTGTGGAGCCCAGCTGCGATGTCCATGCCATGGTCGAGGGCGTCCATCAGAACGTCAATCCAGGGATCAGAGATCACGCCACCGCGGTTTGCAACCCCGACCACAAGCGTTTTAACCCCTTTATCAGCCGCCTCTGAAATTGTCAGATCCGAGAGACCCATGTCCGCATTGCAGCCGTCCATACAAAACTGTCCAACCGCGATCTCAGGACGCCAATCGACAATTCCTTGTGCGACTTTGGCGGCAAGGGCATCGGGCGCGTCACCAAGAAACAGGAGATAGGGCTGTCTTATGTCCATGAATGCACTCCGCTCGACAGATTAGTGGGATACGGTCCTCAGGGTGGGATTTAGCCAGCCGGTTTGACGAAACCGATGGCGGCAAGATCGACGCGGGTGGTTTTGCGTCCGGTCCAATCTATGCCTGCGGGCGCGAAATTGAAATCGATATCCGCAAGGCCCGCAGCGTGACGCACCACCATGGTGAGCAGCGCCTTATAGGCTTCCATCTCGACTTCCGCGAGAGTCATATTGTGCGGATCGATCTTGAAGCGTGTTACGTCGATGATCGAGCCCGTATCGACCTTCGGAAGCATCTTGTGAAACGTGGCGCCGAAATCCTCGTCGTTTTCATGAAGGGCGAAGGGGGCAGGCATATAGCCCGGCCTCTCCGGCGGGCCAGGATGGAAGTTGACGGCATTATACCGGATGCGCTCAAGGAGCTCTTTCGAGACGATGTGCGGTGAGCAGAAGGAAATCAGCCGGGTCGGGCGGCCTGACGCCGTTACCTTGTCGAGATCCTCCAGATCTTTGATGTGAACGAAGGCCGCTTCCTGCGCATGGGGTTTCAATTGCTTGGCGTGAAATTCCGCGTCGATCGGACTCATCATCAGGGCGATGACGGGTTTGTCCCTATGATCGATCACGCGCGTTCCCTCTTGCCAATAAGGTGGTGTTGCAATTAGGGTGTCGCATACCGGGGGTGTCCCGACAAGGGACTGAGAGGTTGATACGGCCCGGCCTGCTTCGCCAACAAAAGCAGACCGATTTCAAGCGCAGCCGACCCTTTGAACCTGATCCAGTTCACACTGGCGTAGGGAAGGTCGCGCTACGGACAAACCAATCCCGC
>JBCDCU010000181.1:0-7775 GCA_039181265.1 Pseudomonadota bacterium
GAGCCGTCGCGGTAAACTGAAGATTGCCCGCGGCCGTCGCCGCTGTCAGGCCGGTCGCTGGTGTCAGCCCATTGAGGAAATTCTGGATATCGGTTGCAGCCGTGGCAGCACTCAAATCGAGGCCGAAGACAAGGTCGTTTGGATCGGCGGTAAAATCGTCTGCGAGCGGCAATTGCGCCGGGTCGCTGACCTGGACCAGCGTCACAGTGCGCTGCGCGCCGGTTGTATCCGTAAAGCCGAGCGATACCGTGTTGCCATCGCTCAGGGCACTGACGTCGACTTCCAGGCCATCGGTGATCGCGGTTGACCCAACCTCGACATTTGAGACGGCGAGCGCTATCTGCGCTGCAAATTCATCCAATTGGTCCTGTATCTGCTGCAGGCTGCCGTCGCGCAATTGGGTGTAGGCTGCAAGCGCACCTTCCTCGATCTGGCCGCTCGCCAGAAGATCCACCTCGAATGTGCCCCCGGACCGGACGAAAATGGAAGACAGAATCCCATTATCAAGGGTTGTCTCCGGCGTGACAGTTCCCGCACGCTGAAAATCGATAAAGAAAGGCTGGCTTTCGACAAGACTGATGCCGCTCGTTGTGCGGATCTGCACCGTGTTGTTGTTATTGCGCTCAACTTCGATGTCGATAATCTGGGCGAGTTCGTCGATCAGGCGATCACGCTCATCGAGAAGCGCGACGGGCTGGTTCCCGAGCGATCCCTCCGACACAATCCGTGAATTGAGTTCGACGATACCCGCAATTGCCTGATTGGCCTGGGTGACTGTTTCCGCGATTGCAATATCGGCTTCCTGGCGCAGGTCCTGGACTGTTTGGGACAGGTTGTTGAGCTGACCTGTAAAGACCTGAAGATCGGTCACAGCCTGAATCTGGGCCGAGAAGTCTTCTGGTGAAGCAGCAAGCGCCTCAAGCGAGGCAAGCGCTTGGTTGAAAGACGTATCGATTGCTGTTGGTGAACCAGGCTCGCCGAATGCAACATCGAGGCGCCCGAGGAAATCAGCCTGGATCTGATTGTTGACGTTAACCGCCGCAAAGTCGCGCAGCTGATCCTGCACTTCTTCATTGATCGCGCGCTCAACCGTTATGGTCCGAACACCAATCGTGTCGCCGCCAGCGGAAACCTCGCCTTGGACCAGGCGGCGCCTTGTAAAACCCTCGGTTTCCGCATTTGCTATGTTCGATGCAATGACACCGAGATCGTCCTGGGTTACGCGAAGACCTGTCCCTGCAATGTTAATGGCGCTTCCAATGCCCATGCTTCACGCTTTCTGTCGATCGATCCGCGCACTTTTCGAAGGCGCGCGGATCTCAAGGACCGTTTTAAGGGTTAGAGGATGTTGATGACTTCCGTCAGAAGTTCATCTGCTGCTGTCACCACTCGTGAGTTTGCCGTATAGGCCTGCTGGGTCACGATCAGTTTGGTGAATTCATCAGCGATATCGGTGTTCGATGCTTCGAGCGTCGAGCCCAGAATGCTTCCGCTGGCCCCCAGAATGGGGGGACCGGAAAGAGCCGTTGCAGCGAAGGCACCACCGCCGTCAATCCTACGCAATTGCGAATCCGCATTGAACGAGGCGAGGCCGATCTCGGCGACGTCGACTGACTGGTCGTTGGAGAAAGTCACTGTAACCCGCCCGCCGTCACTGATCGCGACCGTCTCAAAAATCCCAGCTGGGAAACCATTGGCATCCACATTGGCGCTTGCAACACCGCTTGGCGTTGAGAACTGCGTGATGCCGTTCACCCCGTGATTGACCGTAACGTCACCGAAATTGCTTCCGTTGACCGTCCGATGGTTGATGACGACGTTTTCAATCTGAGGATCAAGAAGGCCGTTTGTATCGAAGGCGTATTGCTGGTTGACACGGGTCCATGCGGGATCCGTGCCAGTCGCGCTGTTGTCGGAGAGGAAGTAAAGATTGTAGATATCGTCATTACCTGCCGTAAGCGCGGTTTCCGTCTTGGCAAACCGGAACTGAATATCCACAGCATCCCCGAGCGGGGTGAAAAGTGTTGTTGAACCACCTGCAATAGAGGAATCGAGGAAAAGCTGAGTCTGATCAGCTCCGATTGTTGCATCCCCGGTGTCTCCGGCAGGTACAGGCGGGACGGCTGTCAGATCTTCACCGCGCAAACTCGGCGCCAACAGCTCTGTCTCAGCCACGTTTGGATCAGACGTGGTGGTATTCGGGAAGCTTGGAAGGTTTGCCTGGAACTCGATCAAGGTCGAAGGCACAGCGGGAAGAAACTGGTTCGTATCGATCTGGATGACTTCAGGCAAACCGCCGGTCTGGTTGCCGGTTGCGGGATCAAGTGGGAACCCTTGCAAAAAGTAACCTGATCCGTTCTCGAAAAAGCCCTCGCCGGACAGATTGAAATCGCCAGCCCTCGTGAAGAAATCCTGACCGTTAAAGATCGTGTTGCCGTCGATCACATCGACTGCCTCGGAAACGATGAAATATCCATCGCCTGAAATCGCAACGAATGTTTCCTGGTCAACTGCAATCGGATTGCCCTGAAGATCGTTGGTTGCTCGAGAGAACGCGCTTACAGAACCAGCATTTTGGACCGCCTGGGTTGCCCCGCCATCGGTCACGATTTCTGCAAAGCTCGTATCCTGACGTTTGAAACCAGTCGTCTGCGAGTTTGCGATATTGCCAGAGATGTTCTCCAGAGCGAACGATTGGGCACGCAGCCCGCTCACCGCCGAATTCAAAGCACCAAAAACACCCATTTTAATCTACCTCATTTCGGTTACACGCTAAGATGGCGTCCATTGCAAAGCCCACTTCGAGCTTTGGAAAGGGAGCCGCAAAGAGCGTGCCAGAAAGAGATTTCGTTAAAAAACTTGATTAATCAACGATTTACGAAGGCGGATCAGATGCAGCCTGCAATTCAACCCGGCAAGAATAGCCCTCGAGCGGCAAGAATTGCCCGGTGATGGATAGCTGAATAAGAGCGCCCGGGGAGTCTCCGCGTGTTATTGACAAGTCCATCCAGCCCTTCCAAGAATGTCGCATGCTTACACTTATCGCCTTCCGTCACGCAAAGTCCTCTTGGGCCATGCCGGGCATGGAAGATTTCGACCGTCCGCTTGCGGAAAGAGGGTTGCGAGATGCGCCGCAAATGGCGGCGTGGCTGGTTGAAACAGGTCGTGGTCCCGATTTGATTGTGTCCTCGCCCTCACAGCGTACCCGCGAAACGCTCGACCTTTTGATGGGACCTCTGAAGGCTGAGGATGGCGGACCAAAGGTTCGCTACGAGGCATCACTTTATCTTCCGGGTCCAGCTGATATCCATTATTGCCTCCGTCATATTGAAAATGATGCCAAGACGGTTCTTCTGGTATCCCATAATCCGGGCCTTCATGAAGCTGTTCTGCAGTTCCTTGCTGCGGAGGAAGAACATGCTGCAGGCTCCCTTCGTTCACACTACCCGACGGCAGCCTGTGCCATCATTGAGTTTCCCGCTTCAAGCTGGAAAGACCTTTCCTGGGGTACCGGCAGGCTGGCCGCTTATATGCACCCCAAAATGCTTGCCGGTGAGCCGGTCTAAGCACTATGGGCGGCGCGAAGAATTTGTTACACACGGGCTAGCTCGCTCTTTCACGGCTCGCCCTAAAGAGCGACAGCCTTAGCGCAAGCCCACTACGGGGCAGAACCGGACATCCATGGCGCAGACCCCATATCCTGCTACAGGCTGGCGTAGCCCGCTGATGATGCTGATGATCATGCAGGCGGGGATGCAGTTTTCGTTTGCTGCCTGGTGGGTTCTGATCAAGAACTTCGCCGTAGACGAGGTCGGATTCACGGGATGGGAGATCGGGATCCAGGAGACGATCCGCGAGATCCCCGGGTTTCTTGCCTTTCTCGCAGTCTATCTCATCTTGTTCATGACCGAACGGACATTGGCGCTTCTGTCATTGGTTTTTCTTGGTGTTGGTGTCGCGATAACGGGCGTATTCGATACGACATTCGGGCTCCTCGCCACCACGTTCATCATGTCGATTGGCTTCCATTATTATGAGACCTGCAATCAATCGCTCTCGCTGCAATGGTTGCCGAAGAACAAGGCCGCTCACCAAATGGGTCAGATCGTAGCGGCAGGAGCCTTCGCACAGCTCGTCGCCTACGGCATTATTTTCGTTGTCTGGCAGACGTTTCAATTGTCCTTCGCGCTCGTCTTCGCGCTGACCGGTTCGATCACGCTCATCGCGGTTTTGCTGATCATCCTTTTCTTTCCGCCAATCGAAACCAAAGTTGTGCAGCGTCGCCATCTCGTTCTCAGAAAGAGATACTGGCTCTATTACCTGCTGACCTTCATGAGCGGCGCACGCCGTCAGATCTTCGTTGTATTTGCCGCCCTGATGATGGTTGAGAAGTTTGATTTCGACGTCCATCACATGGCGAGCCTCTTTTTGATCAACGGCGTGATCAATATGGTGCTCGCACCACAGATCGGTCGCCTTATCGGCTATATCGGGGAGCGGCACGCACTCACGCTCGAATATATCGGGCTCATCGGTGTGTTTGTGGCATACGCCTTTGTCTCGGATGCATTCTGGGCTTCGGTTCTTTATGTGATCGATCACGTCTTCTTTGCGATGGCGATCGCCATGCGAACCTACTTTCAGAAGATCGCAGATCCGGCAGACATTGCGCCCACCGCTGGCGTCGCTTTTACGATCAATCATATTGCATCGGTTTTCACACCGATCCTGTTCGGTCTGCTGTGGCTCTATTCGCCACCTGCTGTCTTCCTTTCCGGCGCCGCCATGGCCTTCATTAGTCTTATCCTGGCCCTGATGGTGCCCCGAGACCCGCAGGAAGGAAACGAGGTTGACAGCTTCTGGGATCGCCCGTCGTCAGCGCGACAAGCACCAGGTCCTGCAGAATAGCGTACGAGACACCCTGCGGCGCCTGGTCAACACAGGCGATAAAACTCGACCGATCACGAAAACATCACACGCTTTTCCCTTGCTCCTGCAGGAACAGCAATCTACCTTTAATGTATTCATTATGCCGGAGGACAGTTCTTGCGTTCGCATTGCCCAGTGGTATGGAAACTTTCACTATTGTTAGGCTTCTTCGCTGTGTTCGGGCTGTCTGCGGCAATCGCACCGCCAACGGCGGCCGAAGTCCTTTTCAAACAAGATTTCAAGTACTTCACGGTCCGCGGCAAGAATACGGTCCAGATATTCAGGGATTTTCAACGCCGATCGCCGATCAAAGCGAAAGGCGAAAATGACGCGACGCTCGGAGTCGCGACGATCCAATTTACACCTGAAGTTCAATACGTGACGAAAAATGGGAGATGCCGCGTCGGCACTGCGACTGTGACGGCTGATGTTACAATCCATCTACCGCGCTGGGCAAATTACAAAGGGGCTTCGGAAGTCAACCAACGTCGCTGGGACAGGTTTGTTGCCGATATCAAGGATCACGAGTTAACGCACGCGGCAATTGCCCGCAAATATGCTGATCGTATACAGCGCAAAATAGAGAGTTTCTTATCGAGGCCCGATTGCGAAACGCTGGAGAAGGCGCTTGCTCAAGCTGCGCTTGCCCTTCTTGAAAAACATGACCGCGAGCAGCGCGCTTTTGATGAGCGAGAATATCGTCGCCTGTTTGGCGGAACCTAAAGTGTCTTACCGGGAAGCAGCATGAGTGCTCGGCGATCAGGAGACGCCGAGCTTCTTTTGAAGGCTGGTTGAAGACGTCGTATATTGGAAAACGATCCGCTCGTCAGGCGAAATGATTTTCTTCGCAGCGTGGGCCATCAAAGCCGCCTCGTGAAAGCCCGAGAGGATAAGCTTCAGCTTTCCGGGATACGTATTGATGTCACCGATTGCGAAAATCCCGGGTTCGGATGTCTCGAATTTTTCCGTGTCGACCGCAATCAGGTTCTGATCGAGGTTAAGACCCCAATTCGCAACCGGACCGAGTTTCATTGTGAGACCGAAGAAGGGGAGTATGCGCGTGCAGGAGACGTCCTGTTCGCCGTCAGCGGTCTTCACAAGAGCCGCACTCACCTGCCCGTCCGATCCCTTCAAGCCCGTTGCCTGACCGAGTACGAATTTCATGCGCCCCTCATCAACAAGCGCACGCATCTTGTTGACACTGTCGGGTGCAGCGCGGAAGGCATCGCGGCGATGCATCAGGGTTACGGAATTTGCGACGGGCTCGAGGCTCAACGTCCAATCAAGTGCGGAATCACCTCCCCCGATGATGAGGACGTCTTCCCCCCTGAAAGCCTCTATTTGACGTACTGAATAGAATATCGACGTACCTTCGTAGGCTTCTATTTCGGGGATCGGTGGACGCTTCGGCTGGAACGATCCTCCGCCCGCAGCGATTACGATAACCTTCGCTAAGAATTCGATGCCAGCATCGGTCTTGATACGAAAGCGGCCATCATCCTGACGCTCCAGTTCCTCAACCATTTGCGAGAAATGGAATTCCGGCCCGAATGGCTTGATCTGGTCCATCAGGTTATCAACCAGCCCCTGTCCGGTAACGACCGGGAAACCAGGAATGTCGTAAATGGGCTTTTCCGGATAGAGTTCGGCGCATTGCCCGCCTGGCCGGTCCAAGATATCAATCAAGTGACATTTGATATCGAGAAGACCGAGCTCGAACACGGCAAACAGGCCAACCGGCCCCGCACCAACAATCACTGCATCGGTTTCAATACGCTCTGTCATAGTTCCCCCTAAAAGTATCCGCACCGGTCATCACCAGAGCACACCAAAGGGCGCACGATGAGAAGGCACGATTTTCGAATAGAAGAGTTTGATGGGAAATTCATTGCCCGAACGCGCGCAGGTCGATTGACGGAGCGCTACGCCTGTTGCTCAGGGACAGTGACCACCAAGCCGTCCAGTTCGTCGCTCACCCGAATTTGACAGGACAGGCGTGATGTAGGGCGAACGTCGAAAGCAAAGTCGAGCATATCCTCTTCCATCGGTTCGACTTCGCCCGTCTTTTCTTTCCAGTCATCAGCGACATAGACATGGCAGGTTGCGCAGGCACATGCTCCACCGCATTCCGCTTCAATTCCCGGCACGTCGTTCTTAATGGCAGCCTCCATGACCGTACTGCCGTTTTCGGCATCAACGTCACGCTTATCGCCATCGTGAAGGATGAAAGTAATCTTAGCCATGCCCGTCCCATTTTAACTTCTCTCAACGCTGAACCGGACTTAAAGAAACCCGCGCGTGTGTCAAGAGACGAAGCAGCCGCAGCGCAAAAAGCCGGCGCTTACAAGGACGGTGATGATCCATTGTGGATGGATCCTGTCACGTGCCGTGCACGTGACATGGACCCTTTGCTTCGCTGAAAGAACCTGATGACCCTAACTCAAGGAGTGAGCACGGTTCAGTGCGTATCGAGAAGGCTCGCGATGAAAGTGCGGGTCTCTCTAAGGGTCGCCTCAAGCGCATCAAGATCCGCGAGTTGCTCCCTTTCACAAGCGCCTTCAATAAGGAGCGCAGCTTCCGCGACATGCCAGGCGCCAATATTGCGCGCCGATCCTTTGATCGTATGCGCCGCCTGGAAACGCTCATCGGACGTTACCGCACCTTTGATCCTTGCCAGACACAACTCGGATTGCTTCAAAAAGAGCCGAAGAACCTCTTGTTCAAGCGAACGATCACCAAGTGTTTGCTTCGCCAGATGAACAAGATCAAGTGGGCTTTCACGTCCCGGGCGCTTGGCCTTGGGCATTCCATCGTAGGTCAAAACGGTCGCAACCATTTTCTTTGCC
>JBCDCU010000182.1:0-7764 GCA_039181265.1 Pseudomonadota bacterium
AAGAGGCCAGCGAATACGCAAATCCTCAAAAGGTGGAAGATATTGTCCGCGCCTATTCCGCGCATGTTCCAGTCCCGATCCATCTGGAGGGAAAAGAAAAATCAACGGATGAATCCGGCACCGAGACGACAACCGACTTCGACCGGATGATCAGCGATGGCGGCGCCCTTTGGACCAAGTCGAAATCTGATATCGAGGCGGATGAATACAAAGAATTCTATAGTCATCTTTCGGGACAGTTCGACGAGCCAGCCGCAACGATCCATTACCGCGCCGAGGGCCGTCAGGAATATACGGTTCTGTCCTTTATCCCGAGCATGAAACCGTTCGATCTGTTCAATCCGGAACGAAAAGGTCGAATGAAGCTCTACGTCCGGCGCGTGTTCATATCTGATGAAGTCGAGATATTGCCGGCATGGCTCCGCTTTGTAAGGGGTCTGGTGGATTCAGAAGACCTGCCGCTCAACATTTCCCGGGAACTCCTCCAGGACAATCCGCTTCTCGAAGCGATCAAAACGGGTGTTACTAAGCGCATTCTTTCTGAGCTCAAGAAGCTCAGTGAAAAGGACGTCGACACGTTCACGAAAGTCTGGGAGGCGTTCGGCGCTGTGATCAAAGAAGGCCTTTATGAGGATGTAGCGCGCCGCGACGATATTTATGAGTTGTGCCGATTCAAAACGAGCAAATCAGATGGAGAATGGCGCTCACTCAACGATTACATCGAGACCTTTCAGGAGAACCAGACAGCAATCTATTACGCTCTTGGCGATAGCATCGACAAAATAGCCGCCAGTCCGCACCTGGAAGGATACAAGGCCCGCGATATTGAAGTCCTTTTCCTTGACGACCCGGTTGATGCGTTCTGGGTCAGAACCGCTCTGGGCTTCAAAGGAAAACCATTCAAGTCGATTACCCAAGGCTCTGACGATCTCGACGCAATCGGGAACACCGACACCAAGGAAGAGGACGAACAGAACGCGGACCTCGGACAGCTCTTTTCCTTCATGAATGATACGCTTGGCGATCTTGTATCGCAGGTACGGGCCTCATCACGGCTTGCCGAGAGTTCAGTATGTCTGGTCGCATCGGATCATGCATTAGACAAGCAACTACAGAAGATACTGAAAGATCAGCCAGATGCGGCTCCCATGATGGGGAATACTGCACCGATTCTGGAAGTAAATCCGAAGCACCCGACCATTCTTAAGCTCAACAGTCTGATGGATGTCGAGAATGACCGGAAACTCGCAGAAGAAATGGCTGTCGTTCTCTATGGACAAGCTTGTATTCTCGATGGCGAACAACCGGCCGAACCGGCAAAGTTTTCCGAAGCCTTGGGCAATATTCTTGATCGCGTCAGTTAGGCCTTGATCCGCATTTCGCGTTCGTAGCAAAAAAGCAACTGACTGGTTCCTTTTCAGTCAGGGTTACGTCTGACATATTGACAATAGTGATCACATTTTCTTGAAGTCGACGTGATTTCTTCCGCAGGCATAGCGCGGGGCATCTGCCGAAAAATCATACCTGAATGCATTGTTCAATTTGAAGGAAATCTAATGAAGCCGATTGTTATTGCTTGCGCGGCACTTATGCTGAGCGGGTGCGCGACTATCACGCGAGGAACATCAAACGATATCGTCATCAATTACGAGCCAGCTAACGCAAAAGTCGTTACGTCTTTCGGACATGAGTGCGAGCAATCGCCGTGCGAATTCGAAGTAAAGCGGAAGGAAGAGTTTTCAGTCACGGCAACAGCCCCCGGGTTCCAGAAAGAAACTGTCGATGTGAAAACGCGGATCGCGAAGTCAGGCGCAGCGGGCTTTGCTGGAAATGCCCTCATAGGGGGTATTATCGGAGCAGGCGTAGATGCGGCGAATGGCGCAACACTTGAGCACTACCCTAATCCCGTGGATATCAAACTCGTTCCTGAGGGTCAGGAGAGGCCGGAAACAACGCCTGGCGAAACAGACGTTCCAGTCTCCTGATTGCTGCAGTGTGGTTTAAACAAAGAAAGCCGGGCAATCTCTTGCCCGGCTTTCTCTTTCCCCAAAATGGGCATCCTAACTCGAAGACTTATCGGTCCAGGACGCCGCCCCTAAAATGTGAGCCGGCAGTTTACCCTTCTTAGTTTGCACGATCACGGCGACACCCGTGATCTTGTCTTTCATAACCTCAGATTTCGGAAGGTCGACGCTCATTTCCTTCCCGGTCCACTTACCAAGCGGGCGCATTTCGCGAACGATGTTGGTGTACGTCACCGTCCGGTTGCGGTTTTCACCACGCCCGATCGCAACTGTTCCTTCGCTCTGAAAAAGCGCGAGCCAAACCACCGCCTCTCGGCCTTTCGAATCACCTGCAACCTTGATTGAGAGATCATCGGCATTGGCCGCAATCGTCACATCAACCGGAAGGTTCCGCGAGCCGAGCATCTTTTTGATGGTTTTCTCGTCGCTACCAACAGTGTGATCAAAACCATTGATCACCACCTGCGGCGTGTAGACCGATCTGTCTCCGCGCAGTTTTGCGTAGGCATACTGCCGGTTGGTGAACTCCTTTTTTGCAAACGTGTCTTTCCACCCAAGATAATCCCAGTAGGTGACCGGCAAGGTCAAAACGACAAGCTCGGGATCTTGAGCAAGCTGCGCCGCCAATCGGTCAGCCGGCGGACAGGAAGAGCAACCCTGACTTGTATAGAGTTCAACAACACCTTTCGATCCGGCATAAGCGGAAGGTGGAAATAAAATCCCAAACCCGACGATCGTAGAAACGGCCAGTAAGGTCGGGCCAGCAAGGGAACGAATATTTTGAAGGAGTGTCATCAATACCGGATCGCTTATTTGATTTTATGTCTGCGCGTCTTCAATCCGATATACTGGAGCCTCTGAAAACATGCGAGTAACGACTGAGTGAGATAGGCAAGGTTCATTCATCACTATCTTGAGTGTTGCTCAAAAAGCAGTCCCGGGTGTTTCAACGAAGATCTGCTCCTCTGCGGTCGATGGGCGACCAAGACAGATATTGCGGTGAGGAAAACGGCCAAACCGCCTGATCACATCTCGGTGTCTAATCGCATAGTCCAAATTATCCTCCAGACCTGATTGATCGAAGAGGCGAACGGCTTCCTCCTGATCGGCAAGATCCTCGGAATGCATGTAGGGCATATAGGCGAAGGTTTTTTCTGCAACGCTCAACGTGCTGTCCGCGGCGCTTGCAACCAGCTCCTTGGCAAGCGCAAGCGCATAGTGATCGCCTGAGAATGCCCGTTTATGACCACGGAACATATTGCGCGAGAACTGATCGAGCACGATGATCGCAGCAAGTTTCGCGCGCGGTGTTGCGGCAAATTCGGCTGTGCCGGCCGAAAGCAGATGTTGGTGCAGCGTCTCGAACCGGTTCTTTATCTGGAAATCAAGCGCCGGGTCTTTCAAAAAGTGCTGTTTCGGCGACAACTCCTCAAACCAAAAGCGCAATACGGCTTCGGCATCAGGCAGGTTGTCTTCAGAATGTATGTCGCGGCTTACCATGTCTCGAAACCAGGGAGTAACGGCATTCTTGAAAAGCGGGCACCGCCTGGGCGTCCGCTTTCACATCAAATCACGATCTGCTGTAAAGGTTCGAAGCCGTTGAAACCATTCGCAGCATAGGTGGTCGTGTAAGCACCTGTGTTTTCGATGAAAATCTCATCACCGATCGTCAAGGAAACCGGCATGGGGTAAGGCGTCTTTTCATAGAGGACATCTACACTATCGCAAGTCGGACCGGCGATAATTGCGGGTTGTTGAAGGTCTCCATCTCGACTGGTGCGCAACGGGTAGCGGATCGCTTCATCCATGGTTTCCGCAAGCCCGCCAAACTTTCCGATATCGAGATAGACCCAACGCTGGTCGTCGTCATCGGATTTAGTAGAAATCAAAACCACTTCGCTCTTGATGATCCCGGCATTTCCAACCATGCCCCGGCCTGGTTCAATCATTGTCGCTGGAATCTTATTGCCGAAATGGCGACGCAGGCTCTCATCAATCATATCGGCATATTGTCGGGCGCTCGGAATACTCTTGAGATAGCGGGCTGGAAACCCACCTCCGAGATTGATCGCAGTCAGTTCTATGCCAAGGCGCGATGCGCGCTGAAAGAGATGCGATACAGTACTGAGCGCAGCGTCCCAGGCTCCCGGATCCGTTTGTTGCGAACCGACATGGAATGATAACCCGAGCGGTTTCAGACCAAGTTCATGCGCGCGGCAAATAACGGCAAGTGCCATCGCCTCATCGCAACCAAACTTGCGGGATAAGGGCCATTCCGCTCCGTCATTGCTGATCAAAAGACGACAGAAAATCCGGCTTCCCGGTGCGACGCGGGCGACTTTCTCGACTTCTGCAATACAGTCGACCGCGAACAACCGGATGCCAAGCTGGAAAGCTTCTGCAATATCCCGTTCTTTCTTGATCGTGTTGCCGAAGGAGATACGCTCCGGGCCAGCGCCGGCCGCAAGAGCCATCTTGACCTCCGCGAGCGATGCCGCGTCAAAGGAAGATCCAAGATCTGCAAGAAGCGCGAGGATCTCAGGTGCTGGATTGGCCTTAATAGCGTAGTAGATGTCGGCACTTGGCATTGCATCCGCAAACGCACGATAATTGCCTGCGACAATTTCCCTATCGATGACGACACAAGGACTTTGTGGCTCAGCGCGCTCGAAGTAATCATAAATCCGTTGATGTTCCGGATGAACGTGTCCGTTCATCCAGTCCATTTCAGAAGCTGCTTGATCAAGAGAAAGAGCGCTCACGATCTACGCCCCTTCTTGACGGCATCGGCGATGTATTTTGGCAGGGCGAAAGCCGCTTGGTGAACCTCCGGCGTATAGTAACGCGTCTCGAAGGCGGCTTCCTGGAAACGGGTCTGCAAGATCTCAAGAGGAACGGTCTGCAACTCCGGATTGTCGCTCGCAAAGCCAAGCGCCATATGGCCACCGATATAGGTTGGAACGGCGGCGATATAGGCCGATGCGTCTTCGAAGAGCTTGGAAAAGGCACGGATCGACTGAACAAGTTCCTCTTCCTGCAGGAATGGCACCCCGTTCTGTGTCGCAAGGACGCCGCCCTCATTGAGGCATCGTTTGCAGTTCGTATAAAACTCGTCTGTAAAGAGGACTGCACCCGGGCCAACAGGATCGGTTGAATCGACGATAATGACGTCGAACCGCCGATCCGTCTCAGCAACGAAACGCGCCCCGTCACCGATAACCAGATCGAAGCGCGGATCATCGAAAACCGGAGCATTGAATTCGGTGAAATGTTCGCGGGAAAAATCCACCACCGCCTGATCGATTTCGACCTGCGTAAGGCGCACGACGCCCTTGTGCTTCAGAACTTCTTCAGCCATCCCGCAATCGCCGCCGCCTACGATCAACACCTCCTTTACCTCGCCATGGGCAAGGATCGGGACGTGGCTCATCATTTCGTGGTAGATAAATTCGTCAGCACTCGTGACTTGGGTCGCGCCATCAAGCATCAAAACCTTGCCGAAAAGCGGATTTTCGATAAGGGCCAGATGCCATTCGTCGGTGCGCTGCTCAAACAGCACCTTCTCTGCGCGAAACGAAAACTCAATGCCCGGATGGAGCGTTTCCGCGACCCATCCTGGCCCCCCGGCACGCGGGCGGTTCGGATCATCTGTCATGAAGATGCGCCTTAAGCTGCAGTCTTTGTGAAAAGAGCAACCTTGGAGCCACGGCGAAGTTCGCTGACTTCAACCCGGCCGGCGTTAAATGCCTGTCCAAGGATCTCGATGCACCGTTCCGGCTTCGCATCACCGCACATAAAGACGTCGAAAGCCGCATATCCGGCTTCCGGCCATGTATGAACGGAGATGTGGCTTTCAGCCAGAACCGCCACGCCGCTTACACCTTCAGGCTCAAACGGATGAAGATGGATATGCAGAAGCGTTGCTCCGGCTTTCTCAACACATTCCAGCATCGCATCTTCAATATGGGCCTGATCGTTCAATCGGTCAGCATCATAAAGATCGATGATAATGTGGCTTCCGGCGAATTTTTCGCCATCCTTTTCGATGAAGAAGTCGAGCTGCTTGCCCTCTTCCTTCAATCGTTTCTCACCAGCCAGAACGGCCAAAGCCGAACGGTCATTCAGAAAGTCTTCCGTTTGGGTGGTGCTTCTTGGCTCTGTATCGGCAAGAGCCTCCAAGTCCATCCCCAATTGGAAGAGGGCGTCTTCGTCGCGCATGGCGCTCTCCCCAACCAGTAGATGTCCCGGAGTGGGGCCGCACCTTCTTGGTAACGGCCTTCACGGTCGAAGCGGGACATAACCGCTTTTCCTGTCACAAACAACCCGTAGGCCCGAAAAAAGACGCAAAAAATGCGCTCAATCGATCACGGAATAGTGTGTTTCCTTACTGAATGATTTCCCAGACCACGTTCACGGTTACCGACAGCTTGTCCTCACCCACAGAGACCGGCACGCTTTCTGCGGACCGAGCGGCCGTTGCAGCGATCGTGAGACCTCCATTCCTTGGCCTTACTGGAGATCGGACCTGCTCGCTTAGGGTCAGGATCCGTCCAAGCTTGGTGCCCGCGGCCTCCATATAAATTTCCGCCTTGCGCTTCGCATCGGCGACTGCTTTGCCCCGCGCCTCATCGAGGAGTTCGGTCTGGTTTGAAATTTCGAACGTAATCCCGCCGAGTTCGTTGGCACCCCTTTGAACAACGTCTGAAAGGATGCGTCCGACCTTCGAGATATCATCAACCGTCGCAATGACACTGTTGCGCACTTCATAGCCGACAATCGTCGGCGGCGGTGTCGGTTCACCGCGCTGTGGATTGGGGTAGGAGTAGCGCGGCGTCACGGCGAGGCCTTTGGTCGCAATCTTACGTTTTTCAATCCCGAGGGAGTGGAGGGTATCAATCACTGCACCCATGCGCTTTGAATTGTCGCGTAGCGCTGCTTCCGCTTCGCTGGCATGGGTCACCACCCCCGCTGAGATCCGGGCAACATCAGGCTCAGCGCTGACAATGCCAGTACCGGAAACCGAGAATTGCGGAACCTTCGACTCGTTTGATTGCTGTGCCTGAGGAAGTACCGGGCTTCCGAAGGTGAAAATGGCGCCAATAGCCGCAATGGCGATTGTTTTAATTGGTAAGTTCATAGGTTGCACTCCCTTATCAGGCCCAATTTCGAAGCCGCCTTTGACCCATTATCCCGCAAGTCTCGCCATTAACAACTGAATACCGATCGCAAATTGAGAGGAATTTTTGTCGTCCTGCTTACAAGCCCGAAAGCACGTGATATAGGGAGATTCATCTTAAGGTGGGGCCTGTAGCTCAGTTGGTTAGAGCCGGCGGCTCATAACCGCTTGGTCGGGGGTTCGAGTCCCTCCGGGCCCACCAAACCGCACTTGTGGCTATCAAACGCCCATAAGCACTTGAAAATTAACGCCAATTTCGCGGTTCGATAACCGTGATCTTTCAAGTAGTCAACGCGATCGCAAAAAACCATCCTCAAGAAGGTTCTCTTGTCATTGGGGTCATCAGAATCCCAGTACTTCCAAGGGTTTGAGATGAATTTGAGAGCGGTTCGATAAGTTCGCTCAAAGGTCGTCGGCTTTCGCGCATTTTTCGTCGATTTTTCACTCAGCAGAAGCTTTTCATTCTCGAGTTTTTCGATTTCTCGCTCATAAACCGAGGAAAGTGTTTGGCTCGGTGAATTGAGCATTTTCTCCACCAGACCGCTAATTTTATGGTCGATCAGG
>JBCDCU010000183.1:0-7728 GCA_039181265.1 Pseudomonadota bacterium
CCCCCCTACTTATGCTAAGGGCGTGTTTCAATCCTTTCGCGAAGCCCGGTATCACAGGTAAGCGTACATGCCTGAAATTATTTTTAACGGACCTGCGGGCCGCCTTGAAGGTCGTTTCCAACCAGCCAAGGAACGAAACGCCCCGCTTGCCCTCCTGCTACACCCGCATCCCCGCTTCGGCGGTACGATGAACAATAAGATCATCTATGATCTTTTCTATATGTTCGTCGATCGCGGCTTTGCCGCGTTGCGTTTCAATTTTCGCGGCGTCGGTCGTTCGCAAGGCGCCTTTGACCACGGGACCGGCGAGTTGTCGGACGCCGCGGCTGCCCTCGACTGGGTTCAGACCGTTCACCCTGATGCGCGCGGGGTCTGGATAACCGGTTTCTCCTTTGGTGCGTGGATAGGTATGCAGCTTTTAATGCGGCGGCCGGAAGTCGAAGGCTTCATTTCAATTGCGCCTCCGACAAACCTCCACGACTTCTCCTTCCTGGCGCCTTGCCCTTCTGACGGCCTGATTATCCATGGTGATCACGACAAAGTTGTTCCTATGAAGGATACGCAGGCGCTGATCGATAAGCTCGCTACACAAAAGGGCATCACCATCGATCACCAGGTGATACCGGGAGCAAACCATTTCTTCGAAGATCACGCAGAAGAGCTGATTGCGAAATGCGCAGCCTATGTCGATGCGAGGCTTGGCGTTCAAAGCCCGGTGGAAGTGCTTCCGCCTCCCCCTGAACCCGAACCCGAAGAAGAAGCAGAAGACATCGACTAAGCTTTATCGTCGGTCCTGCGCACGGACAATGCGTCCTCCGGACATCGGCTTTGCGACACCCGTCGTTTCAGGAAAACTGATGGGCAAATCCGCTTCGGCCCGGGCTGCCAGATAGGCGAATGCATAAGCTTCCACGAAATCGGGATCAGCCCCGATTTCCCCAATATTGCGAACATCCAAACCACAAGCTTCGCTCAGCATTCTCGTCATCGTCCGATTGTGCGCCCCGCCCCCCGTCACAAACAGCGCCTTCACCGGGTAGAGCTCGACGGCCTTTGCGATCGCACGCGCCGAAAATGCCGTCAAAGTCGCAGCACCATCGGCAAGCGACGCACGGTCGAGTTCGTCGATCGAAAAATGGTTTCGGTCCAGTGATTTTGGCGCACTGCGCGAGAAGTACGGATCATTGAGCCATTCGTTCACAAGGATTTCGTTGACCCGGCCTTCTCCGGCAATCCGCCCCCATTGATCGAAGGTTTTTGACGTGCGGCTTGTAATCCAGTCATCAATCAACGCATTGCCCGGTCCCGTATCAAAAGCAATCAGGCTGTCGTCCTCGCCAACGATCGAAATATTGGCCACGCCGCCAATATTTACGATGGCAGCGGGAAGCGGTACGCCCGCTTTATTGATGAGCGCGCGATGAAACACAGGGACGAGCGGCGCACCTTCTCCGCCCTCCGACACATCCTTACTACGAAAATCGAAAACCACATCAATGCCGAGTGCTTTGGAAAGCGCATCGCCATCGCCTATTTGGACCGTAACCTTCTGATGGGGTGCATGAAACAGGGTCTGACCATGAAGCGCGATAAGATCGACTTCGGCGGCTGAGAGGCCCGCCTCGTCCATGAGGGCCCTCACCGCTTCTTCATGCGCGGTCAGAATTAAGCCCTCGGCTTCGCTGACTTCGTCACCCGCACGTCCCTGTTCTCCACTGGCAGCGGCGATAGCATCTTTTAGAATTGCTTTTTCAGCCCGGGAATAGGGACGGCAATGGGTTGCCCCGAAGATCAGGTCTCCTTCGCCATCGGTTTTCAGGATCGCCGCGTCGACCCCATCGAGCGATGTCCCGCTCATAGTTCCGATTATGGTCTTCATAGCCCCTCCCCGCGATGCCTCAATCGGCCTGCTATCAAACCAGAGGTGGTCCGGTCCCGCCAGCACCTTAGAGTGTTAGTGAAGCCGTCCTAGCATTTTTTGCAAAATGCAGGAAAAGGCGTTAGGAAGCGCCGACTTTTTCAGCAGCCTTCCGGTCCGCGAACTTTCCAGGTGACATCGTATGCCAGCTTATAAATCGGATTTTCTGGCCGTGCTCGATGAGCGTGGCTTTATCCATCAGTGTTCTGACGCAGAGGGGCTCGATAAACTCCTCGCATCTGAAACAGTCACGGCCTACGTGGGTTTTGACTGCACGGCAGCAAGTCTGCACGTGGGTAATCTGATTTCAATCATGATGCTGCACTGGTTTCAGGCGACCGGTCATCGCCCGATAGCCCTCATGGGTGGAGGAACCACGAGAGTTGGCGATCCGTCAGGCAAGGACGAATCGCGTCAATTGCTAACGCCTGAAGTCATTGAATCGAACAAAGCGGGGATCCGGCAGGCTTTCGAACGCCTTTTGCAGTTTTCCGGGACAAACACCGACGCCATCATGGCGGACAATTCAGACTGGCTCCTAGACCTTCGCTATATCGATTTCCTGAGAGATGTCGGACGCCATCTATCGGTCAATCAGATGTTGCAGCGCGATTCGGTCCGCTTGCGTCTTGAGCGTGAACAGCACCTCTCCTTCCTGGAATTCAATTATATGTGTCTCCAGGCCTACGACTTCGTCGAGCTTTACAAGAGATATGATTGCCGTCTGCAAATGGGCGGATCTGATCAGTGGGGCAACATCGTCTCCGGTGTCGATCTTGGACGGCGCCTCGCCGGTGCTGATTTATATGCCCTCACAACACCCCTTTTAACGACGGCGTCGGGTGCAAAAATGGGCAAGACGGCAGATGGGGCTGTGTGGCTGAACGAAAACGCTCTCTCCGCCTATGATTATTGGCAATACTGGCGCAACACCGAGGATGCGGACGTCGAACGCTTTCTTATGCGCTTCACGCTCCTGCCGATGGATGAGATCAAACGGCTTTCCGCGCTCTCCGGGTCCGAGATCAACGAAGCAAAGAAGATCCTTGCATATGAGGCAACACGCCTCATGCGAGGTGAAGACGCCGCGCGTACCGCACAGGAAACTGCCGAAAAGACATTCGAACAAGGTGCATTATCGAGCAATCTTCCAACGATCGAGATTCCAGCTGGTGAGCTTGATGAGGGTATCGGTATGCTCATGCTCTATGTGCGCGCCGGATTGTGCGGATCGAATGGGGATGCGAGACGCCAGGTTAAGGGCGGCGCCGTGCGGGTCAATGATGATCCGACAACGGACGAGCGCCGCGTAATTGGATCGAATGATCTGCAGGATGGCGTCGTCAAGCTCTCGCTTGGCAAAAAGAAGCACGTCCTCGTGAAACCGGTCTGAAGCCAACGTCCCTAACGGACTGCAACGGATTCAGCCGCACCGCTATCAATCGAACCGCGCGTTGCGGCAACCGCGCCGCTGTCTTCCAGTTCCTCGTCGTCAATAAGGACCTCGCCCGTCTGCCGGCCCTGCTGGCTGTTTTGACGGAAACGGAAAATCTGCCTCAGAAAGCCAGGAGCAAGCGCTGAAAGCGGATTGACGGTCACGGTCGGTTGTCCAATCGGGCCGTTCACTTTGAACGTAACCCCGATCAAACCTTCACGGCCATTACCGATGATGGGGCCGACCAAGGGAATTTTCGAGAAGAGATTGTTCAAGACATAGGCCGGAACGTAAGTGCCTGTGAAATTCACAATCTTGGTTCTGCGATCAAGAACACCACGATAGGTACCGCCGACCTCTTCCCCGGCGACCAAGCCCTTTTTGAGCGTCAATTCCTGGTTTTCTTCCGAGAAACGCGCTTCGAGCGTGTTGAAGCGCACTGCCGAACGGCCTTGGCTGTCCTTTGCTGCGGTGATGCTTTTTAGAGCGGGCTCTTCAACGAGCGTGAAATTCCGCATCTTGAACGTACCGGCCATTGCCCGCTGTCCGGTCGGACGCACACCGGAGACTGCGAATGCTCCTCCGAAAGCCCGGTAGTAAATATTGGCAAAACGGAACAAAGCTCCGGCGTCCGGCCCTTGTGCGGTCAAAACATCACCAACATTTTGCGATGCTCCATACCGAATGGAGAACGGACTCGACGATCCACCGGTCGCCCCGTTCGCCGAAAGGCGCAGAATTGTGTTCCCCCGTAGCGTCAAGCTTGCCGACAGATTTCGAAGGGTGACATCCTCATAACCGCGGACCCGTCCAATGGCCGTGTCGATACGGTACCTGTAACCGGCGGTCTCTTCTTCCTGCGGCGCATTCGTAACGCGCCTAATCAGCGAACGCGCATCGAAAGAGGAGCCTCGCACCTGAACTTCATAAGTCTTTTCCGAACGCAGTGTCGCAGTCACCTGCAGGTTGTCGCCTCGTTTCAACTGAAGGCGCGTCAATTGTATCTTTTTAACTGAGCCATCCTTGCCAAGATCGACCTGCCCTGATGCGCCAAAGCCTTCACCGGAAATTTCGAAATCGCGGATGAGAGTGCCGGTATCTGTCGTGATAATGCGCATTTGCCCGCGCGCAGGAATACCCGCAGCCTTTCGCCAACCGAGGAAATCAAGCCTGATTTCAGCCTTTGACAAATCCAGCCTATGGAATTCGCCTTCCTGCCCGCTGGTCTCACTCGTCCGGTCAATGTCAACCGTAACAGGACCTTTCAGGTAATCATCGAGTTCGATACCGAGTTTTTTCCTTTCAGCCTCATTCAATACCACTTGAACGGCAACGCTTGGACGGGCTCCTTCACCAGTCAACGACTGACTGAGATCGATGTTCGCTTCGATACCGTCGATCCGTCCCGTTCCGGCAATCAGCATTTGCTCTCGATTGAGGTTCACGGTGGCGTTTGCATCTTCAATTGTCCGGCCATCAATCGGGGCGGAACTCGCAAAGTCTTCGACCGTCAGATCCGCCATCCAGTTAACGTCGTCACCAGTGATGGTTCTAGAAAGCGGGAGTTGCAGTGACACACTTGCAAGCACCGATCCGGTAAGGTTTTCCGCTTCCATATCCGCACGAACAAGCGCCTGCACAGGTTCTCGGTTCGCAATCGCACCGATGTCGTCGGCTTCTCCTTTGGCGGTCAGACTGATTTGCGCAAGCGGGTCTGGAAAGCGAAAATCAGGAATCGTAAAGCGGCCCTCCTGAAGATCAACAAGATCGCCATCATCGGCTTTCGCGCGACCGCTGGTGAGCTGAAGATCAAAGGCAATACCACGCACTTCCGCGGTTGCCTCAGCAGCTTCAATATCCGGGAAGGCCCCAAAAGAGCTGAAATAAGCGTCGCTCATTGAAAACGTAAAACGCATGTCTTCGGGACGCATCGTGGCCCCTTTGCGCAGGTTACCGAGCACACCAGACGGGACAGATGCCTCGATCGTCCCGCCGTTGAAACGGCCACTGTGGACATTATCATTGGTCCACGCACGCGCACTCGGAGCAATAAAGACCGGCCAGGCCTGTTTCAGAACGTCTGTTTCGAGCGGTCCGATCTGCGCCGAGGCGGCCATGGAAGGTGTTCGTCCATTAAAGCCAAATGTGGCGGAGCCCGAAAACGCCACAACATCCGATTCAGTCGCAAAGTCTGTGATTGTGACAACGCGAGCCTTGGGTTGAAACGCGCCGCGCGCGGAAATCCGTTCCACGCTGAGCGGCGGAGCATCGATATCGGGCGAATCGAAATAATTATAGTTGGACGCAAGATCGAAGAGATAAGGGTCGTTAAGTGCAGGAGGCAGGATAATACGCCCCTCCGGACGCAGTTCATTTTTCCCGAATACAAAGGGCGACGGTTTAACCGTAATATGCCGCTGCGCGTCATCGAGCGTCAGGATGAGTGTCCCGCTGTCGACATTGACGAGAGATTTTGGACCCGTCTCAAACCAGCCTTCACCCGCAAGCAGGGTTATGTCCGCCCGGCTCAGTCGCACGTCCGGGCTCACATCAAAATGTCCACGAGCACCGAATGGAAGCTCAATCTTGACGCCATAATCCGGCTCGTTGAGTTTCGCGATAAAATTGCGGGCGATCACATTATCGATCGCAAACCGGAACGTCTGCATATCCGTCTCAGGATCGCGTCCATAGATGACTTCAGCGCTCACCCCGGCCGCACCGCGCTGGAGCGTTGTGAGCGAAATCGCGTTCTCCATCGCTCCGTTCTCTGATTGATCGCGGACAAGTTGCGCCGAAACAACGGTAATCTCATGCAGAACCGCGCCATTCTCATCCAGGTAACGCATGTCCGCCGCTTCGAGGAACGCGCGCTCAAGATCGATATCCGCGGTCCGGTCGAGGACGCGGCCCACTCTTGCAAGAGTATCAGCTGCAAGGCGAAGAGCATCAGGTTCTCTATTGCCGGAGGCGTTGGGTGTCTCAACGACTTCATCGGGCAAGTCTTCAGGACGATACGCGACAATCGTCCCGTCGGCCTGGACTTTCATTGGGGGAAGAAACGCAGGAACGCCGATATTGGCGTCTTTCATCGGCACGGAGTGATCATCTGCCGGTTCGCCCAAAACACCGGAATGGTCATTCATCAATTCGCGAACACTTCGCTCATCGTCGGGTTTAGGTAGAGGACGTGGCGGTGGTGCTAGTGCGCGCTGATAGGTGAAGGCAACGTCGGCGATACGTATTTCCTGAAGCGAAGTCCGCCCTTCGACAATGGCGCCCCAATGCGGTCTCACCATCGCCTCTTTGATCGTTGCGGAGTAACGTCCCTTTGCATCCGTGATAACGACGTCACGGGCAACAGCTGAGATACCCGCATCAGTGCTTGCAAAATGGACACCGCCAACAGCGATCTGCAAATGTGCCTTCGCCTTGTCGTTGATTAGGTCCTCAAGGTGCGCTCTGAGAGGCTCGATCGGTACATGCGACTGAATGGCGAAGACAACGCCCGCTACAGCAAGAAAAAGCAGTCCTGCGACGGTTGTCGGAACAACCAACGCAATCCGGCGAAGCAAGGGTCGCTTGCGTCTCGCCTCAGCTTTCTTTTCGGACTTTTCTGCCACAGATTTCTTGCGCGCTTTCATATCCGGTCTAAGTAACGCATGGGAGAAGATTTATGCTCTTCCCACTGTCATTCAATTCTTACCGGTCTTAAGGCCGACTTTCCAGTGCATGTGGTTCCTTAACGCCCTTATTTGCCATGGAAAACGGCCCGCCGGTGCAATGTGAGGTTTTGTTACCAATGCCACTTAACGAAGGTGATCAGGCTCCAGACTTCGAACTTCCTGCAGACAACGGCCAAACAATCAAACTCAGTGGTATGGCCGGTCAGAAAGTCGTTCTGTATTTCTACCCGAAAGACGATACACCAGGCTGTACGAAAGAAGCGATCGGTTTTACCGAAATGAAGTCGGAGTTCGACGGTGCCGGTGCGACCATTATCGGTATGTCACCAGACAGCATTAAAAAACACGACAAATTCAAGGCAAAACACGATCTTGCCATCACACTTGTGTCAGATGAAGAGAAATCTGCGCTCGACGCTTACGGTGTTTGGGTTGAAAAAAGCATGTACGGCAAGACCTATATGGGGGTCGAGCGGTCCACATTTTTGATCGGCGCTGATGGCAAAATCGCCAAAATCTGGCGGAAAGTTAAGGTTCCAGGTCATGTGGAGGCGGTCCTCGACGCGACAAAGGCGCTCTAGGCGTCTGAGGGCGCATCAGGGTGGCAGAGCCGATGATTGTCGACCAGATCATATAACCATGTGGCGCGTTCACTGTGTCATCTCTTGAGCAAGCATCGATCGAAATCG
>JBCDCU010000184.1:0-7715 GCA_039181265.1 Pseudomonadota bacterium
AGGCGGGCACCTTCCATCGGTTATCGTGCCGCAATGACGACCGCCGCCAATTGCGTATTCGCGCCGTTATGACTTCGCTTCGGTTCTCATAAAAACCGCGTGCACCGAACGGCCCGTTACCCGCATGCCCATCGCAAATTGGTCTTGCTTGCTGCATCTGTTTGACAATTGACTCGCATCAAACCCAGCAAAACTCGCCTTTCCGACTAGTTTGAAATCTACCATTGAACGGGTCTGAATACGATAAGGTGTTCCACTCAGCACCGTCTTGATCTCCCTCAGCGCTTGCAAGCCCCAATTCTTGTTGCCAGCACGAGTCGCGCTGAAAATATTCGAAAATGTAAGACCTTAAGAACATCGCAAAAACAGGACCAAACTTAACACAGTGAATTGAACCGTTACGGAATGCCTCTTGGCGACGGCCCGTCGAAGCGCATGACAAGATTAATCAGGTGAGAAACTCGCGATGGGTCAAGGACCGAAATGGCTGCGATTTGGCACCCCTTCCATCGCCCGCGTCCAACTCACACGGAGGGGCGGCCAGTTCGTCTCTTTATGCTCCCAATTGGCAAGGCTGGACGATGATTCGAGGACTACCGGCCCACGACCCTCGAAAAGTAAATCCAGCTCCTTAGAAAGAATTCGTATTTCCAAGAGCACGTCTACTTTCATCATAATATCAATTACATAAGGAGTTTCGCGTAAAACTTGGCTCCGCCCACGGATTGCGCGGAAAATCGACAATTTTTGCCCCATATGTCAAAGTTACTAGACGTCAATAAAACTTGACTATTCTTCGCCACGATCCCTAATATTCAGACATGAGAAACCCGACCTGAGCCGTTTTGCCGACCGGCAGGCGTCGACACATTTTGGGAGCCTCATTTTCCCGCCGAGGGGGCGGTACGGAGGAAGGGCATGCGCCACTCAGCGGCCAGCCGGAATTCACAATATCGGGGACAAAACCGCCAAAAGACCGGCGGACGAATGGCGAATATGAATACGGGTGCCCGACCAGTACAAACAGCGTCTAATATTGTTACTGTCGACGGAAGTGGCAAAAGACCGGACGCATCCCGACACGGGGACGATGATCTCGATGCGGGCGGCCCGCAAGGCTGGCATGCGGTGACACCGCTGGATGGTGTTCGCGCATCGAATAAAAACGCCAGGCGAGCAAAACCACTCTATACACCAGACGAACAAAGGCGGCGAGACGAGACTGTCTGGACGCTTGTGCAGGGCGTTCTAGCGCCTGTTCAATTCATCGTTTTCCTTGTCAGCCTTGCGTTGGTGGTGCGGTTCCTGGCAACCGGAGAAGGCTGGCTCCTCGCGACTCTGTCCGTCATATTCAAAACCCTCATCCTTTACACGATCATGATCACGGGCTCGATCTGGGAAAAGGTCGTCTTCGGCAAGTATCTGTTTGCTGGTCCTTTCTTCTGGGAGGATGTGGTCTCGATCCTCGTCCTTGCCCTTCACACCGCCTATCTCGCAGCAGTGATCGCTGACACGATCAATCGGTCATTCATGGACCCGCAAGCACAGATGCTGCTCGCGCTCGCTGCCTATGCAGCCTACGTCATCAATGCGGCTCAGTTCCTATTAAAGCTCAGGGCGGCGCGCCTTCAACGCGCAGAAACGCCCGCAACCGCGCTCACCCTGCAACAGGTCAACACCAACACTGCAACCGGCCAGCTTCCGGGGGTGTCATCATGAGCGAACAGCATGCTCCATTCGCTGAACAAAAGACGATTGCAGGATGCGCGGAACGACCGATTCTGCGGCAACGCGGACAGCACGAAGTTTTCTGCGGGCTGACGGGTATTGTTTGGCTCCATCGGAAAATTCAGGACGCTTTTTTTCTGGTCGTCGGTTCACGGACTTGTGCGCACCTCATGCAATCGGCGGCGGGTGTCATGATTTTTGCCGAACCGCGTTTCGCAACAGCGGTTATGGAAGAACGAGATCTGGCAGGTCTCGCCGACATGAACGACGAACTGGATCGCGTTGTCGACCGCCTCTTGGAACGGCGGCCCGATATCAAGCTTCTGTTTCTCGTCGGCTCCTGCCCGTCAGAAGTGATCAAGCTTGACCTTTCGCGTGCCGCCGAACGCCTCTCAGTCAAGCACAATCCCGATGTGCGAATTCTGAATTACACAGGAAGCGGGATCGAGACGACCTTTACCCAGGGCGAGGACCAGTGTCTGACAGCGTTGGTTCGCGACGGTCAAACACGATTAAACGACCAAACGAAAACGGCGTCCCTCGTCATTGTCGGCTCCCTTGCCGACGTGGTTGAAGACCAGTTCAAACGCCTATTTGCAAATCTTGGCATTGAAGACGTGGCGTTTCTTCCGGCTCGTAACTCGGAAGCCATGCCGCAAATCGGGCCGAACACCCGGTATCTTTTGGCCCAACCCTTTTTGACCGATACTATCCGCGCGCTAGAAGATCGCGGCGCCTCACCAATCCGCGCCCCTTTACCCCTCGGCGCCGAGGGGACACGGGAATGGTTTGAGGCCGCTGCAAAGGCATTCGCCATTGAACCGGCACATGTCGAAGAAGTCGTGAGGGCGCCCCTTGAGCGCGCACGCCAGGCACTTAGCAAATATCGGGAAAAGCTCGCTGGAAAATCGGTTTTCTTTTTCCCCGACAGCCAGCTCGAAATCCCGCTCGCACGGTTTCTACATAACGAACTGGACATGCGGCCGATTGAAGTTGGAACCCCCTACCTCAACCGCGACATTGTCGGTCCGGACCTTGAAAAACTCCCGTCAGAGACGGTGGTGAGTGAAGGCCAGGACGTCGATGCCCAACTTGATCGCTGTCACATGGCCTATCCGGACATAGCTGTCTGCGGTCTGGGGCTTGCCAATCCACTGGAAGTTGAAGGGATTACGACGAAATGGTCGATCGAACTCGTCTTCACTCCGATCCAAGGCTTTGAACAGGCCGGTGATCTTGCCGAGCTCTTTGCGCGGCCGCTGAACCGGCGCACGAGGCTGGAGGTGTAGGGCGATGCAGTTGACGGTATGGACATATGAAGGCCCGCCGCATGTGGGTGCCATGCGGGTCGCCACCGCCATGAAGGATGTTCACTACGTTCTGCACGCTCCGCAAGGCGACACTTACGCCGATCTGCTCTTCACTATGATCGAGCGGCGCACTAAGCGCCCGCCGGTGACTTATACGACGTTTCAGGCGCGTGACCTCGGCGGTGATACCGCGGAACTCTTTAAAACAGCAGCGCTAAAGGCTTACGAGCGTTTTCAGCCCGCCGCGATGATAGTCGGCGCAAGCTGCACAGGCGAATTGATCCAGGACGATCCGGCCGGTCTTGCGCGGGCTCTCAAATTGCCGATCCCGGCAATCCCTGTTGAGTTGCCGTCCTATCAGCGCAAGGAAAACTGGGGCGCGTCGGAAACATTTTATCAGGTCGTACGCCACCTCAATATCTGCCGGGCCCAAGAGCAACATGGCAAGAAACCTGAAAGCGCGCGCCCAAGCTGTAACATCCTCGGGCCTACCGCACTTGGCTTCCGGCATCGCGATGATGTCAGTGAGGTAACGCGGCTTCTTGAGCGTATCGGCATCACTGTGAATGTGATCGCGCCTTATGATGCCAGTGCCTACGACATAACCCGTCTGCCGGATGCTGACTTCAATGTGGTTCTCTATCCGGAAATCGCCCTGACGGCGGCGAACTGGTTGAAGCGGACGTTCCGCCAGCCGATGATCACGACGGTCCCGATTGGTTATGGTGCGACTTGCGACTTTGTCCGCGAGGTCGGCAGTCTGACCGGTATCGACGTCACGCCACTCCTCAGTGAATCCAATGCGCGGCTGCCATGGTATTCGCGTTCAATCGATTCAACCTATCTTACGGGCAAACGCGTTTTTCTGTTCGGCGACGCCACACATGTGAAAGCGCTCGCACGGGTTGCGAGCGAGGAACTCGGTTTCGACGTCGTCGGCCTTGGCACCTATTCGCGTGAATTCGCCCGTGACATCCGAGAAGTGGCGGAAAGCTACGGTCTCGAAGCCCTCATTACGGACGATTACCTTGAGGTTGAGGCCGCGATCGAACGATTGCAGCCGGAACTTGTCCTCGGCACCCAGATGGAACGCCATACGGCCAAACGCCTCGCCATCCCATGCGCGGTGATTTCGGCGCCTGTTCACGTTCAGGATTATCCGGCCCGCTTTTCACCGGTCGCAGGTTTCGAAGGCGCAAATGTTCTCTTCGATACGCTCGTTCACCCACTCACCATGGGTCTTGAAGAGCACCTCTTGCACATGTTCCGCGATGATTTCGAATTCAACGATGAAGCCGGGCCGTCGCACCTTGCACACGGCAGCGGCAAACCGATCGCAAGCCGGAGCCAATCTCCGGAAATTCAAATCGAACAGACGCCATCAGACACAGCAGCCGCATCCGGCATCACCGTTTGGGAAACGGATGCGGAGCGTGAATTGAAAAAGATCCCGTTCTTCGTACGCGGCAAGGCACGACGCAACACCGAGGCTTTTGCCCGAGAACGCGGCCTTTCAACGATCACACTCGACACGCTTTACGACGCGAAAGCGCATTTCGGAAAATAGTGGAACCAAGAGACCATGAACATCATCGACAAGCGCAAGACTTTCAATCCGGGCCTCAAGCCACCATCGCGCGAAGACGGTGAAGGCAGCGTTCAGGTCAGCCTTGATCCGAACATCGAGATCGGCAATGCGAAAGTCTTCGCAGTCTACGGCAAAGGCGGCATCGGCAAGTCGACAACCTCATCCAACTTGTCTGCGGCGTTTTCGAAGCTCGGCAAGCGCGTGCTTCAGATCGGATGCGATCCGAAACACGATTCAACGTTCACCCTCACCAAATGCCTCGTTCCGACAGTCATTGATGCGCTTGAACAGGTCAATTTCCATGCCGAGGAACTCCGCGTCGAAGACTTCGTCTATGAAGGCTTCAACGGCGTTATGTGCGTGGAAGCCGGTGGGCCGCCAGCGGGAACAGGATGCGGCGGCTATGTGGTTGGCCAGACGGTCAAGCTGCTGAAAGAGCATCACCTTTTGGAAGATACCGACGTCGTCATCTTCGATGTTCTCGGCGATGTCGTCTGCGGTGGATTTGCGTCACCACTCCAGCATGCGGAACGCGCCCTGATCGTCACCGCGAATGATTTCGATTCGATTTTTGCCATGAACCGGATCGTGGCTGCAATTCGCGCAAAATCGAAGAACTATGATGTCCGCATTGGCGGTGTCATCGCAAACCGCTCGAAGGCGACGGACGAAATCGATCGTTTCTGCGATGCGGTCGGCCTCGGCCGGCTCGCGCACATGCCGGATCTCGATGTCATCCGCCGTTCCAGACTTAAGAAATCGACCTTGTTCGAAATGGAGCCATCGCCGGAACTCGAGGCGGTCCAGAACGAATATCTCAAACTTGCGGCGCACCTCTTCACGGCAGGCGAGCAATACGATGCGGTTCCGATGAAGGATCGTGAAATCTTTGACTTTCTCGGTTTCGACTGAGCCAGAAGACGGAATAAGGCCATGCCGACGCAAAGCTACCAGGACCGAAAAAGCGAGCTCGAAACCTATTTCGACCGCACAGCGCTTGATGGTTGGAAGAAGCTGACATCGAACGAACCGGTCTCCGGCATTCGGGCGACGGTTCGCGCCGGCCGCGATCAAATGCGCGCGACCCTTCTTTCCTGGCTCCCCGATGACCTGCATGGCTACCGCATTTTGGACGCCGGTTGCGGCACAGGCGCACTTTCCATGCAGGCGGCCCTGCGCGGCGGCCGCCTCACGGCAGTCGATATCTCGCATAACCTGATCGACCACGCGATCGAGAAGCTCCCCTGTACGCCAGCGCGCGGGATGATCGATTTTCAAGTCGGCGACATGCTGAGCGAAGAGCTCGGCGACTTCGATTACGTCGTTGCGATGGATTCGCTCATTCACTACGGCACCGGCGATATTGTTCGCGCCCTTGCCAAACTCAGCGAACGCGTCCGGGCGGAAATCCTTTTCACCGTTGCCCCGGCCACGACCGCGCTTCTTGCAATGCATACCGTCGGGAAGTTCTTCCCGCGCGCTGACCGGGCACCAGCAATTCAGCCTGTCGCACCGCGCGTTCTCGAGCGCGAGATCGCCCGGGAACCAGCCCTCTTCGGATGGCGGATTGCGGAAAGCAGCCGCGTCAAATCGGGCTTTTACATCTCGCAGGCCTTCCGGCTCGTTCGTGACGGAGAGGCGCGCGCATGACGGGAAGAGAGAAACCGCACCATCAGAAGAACCCGATGATCGCAGTGTGGCAATCGATCAGCATGAGATATATGCCGTTTGCCGATGTTGCGAGCGGTGACATTCCATTTCGCCAGCTTCTGCGCCTGTCGCTCTTCCAGGTATCCGTGGGTATGGCGACCGTACTCCTCACCGGTACCCTGAACCGCGTCATGATTGTCGAACTCGGCGTCTCGGCCTGGTTCGTCGCGCTCGTTGTATCTCTCCCGCTTCTGATTGCACCTTTCCGGGCCCTGATTGGCCACCGCTCGGATACATACCGCTCGCTCCTCGGCTGGCGACGGGTGCCTTACATCTGGTTTGGCACAATGATGCAATTCGGCGGGCTTGCAATCATGCCTTTCGCGTTGCTTGTCCTCCAATCCCAGATGGTGGGTCCGACATGGGCCGGTCCTGTCGGCGCTGGTATTGCCTTCCTGCTTGTTGGACTTGGGATCCACATCACCCAGACCGCGGGTCTAGCCCTTGCGGGCGATCTGGTGCCCGAGGAAAAGCGCCCACGCATGGTAGCTCTCGTTTATGTCATGCTTCTTATCGGCATGATCGTCTCCGCACTTATCTTCGGCTGGCTCCTCGCGGAGTTCCATCCCAAACACCTCATTCAGGTGATCCAGGGTGCGGCGGTTGCAACAATCATTCTGAATGTCATCGCACTTTGGAAACAGGAAGCCCGCAATCCATCGAAAACCGCTTTTGAGCGCAAGACAGATCGATTCCGGGACGCGTGGGCGGCCTTCCGGAGCCGTGGCCGCTCCACCAGGCTTCTTGCGGCAGTCGGGCTCGGAACGATTGGCTTTTCCATGCAGGACGTGTTGCTCGAACCCTATGGCGGTGAGGTACTGGGTCTTACGGTTAGTCAAACCACGATGCTGACCGCGTTTTTGGCGGGCGGTACACTGGTTGGGTTCCTGATCGCGGCGCGCCTCCTGACACGGGGTATGGACACGCATCGCCTTGCCGCACTTGGCATGTTGATCGGGATTGTCGCCTTTTCGGCGGTCATTTTTGCAGGTCCGTTCGAGTCTCCGCTCTTGTTCCGGATCGGGTCTGCGATGATCGGTTTTGGAGGCGGTTTGTTCGCGGTTGGAACAATGACAGCTGCAATGGATCTCGCCGCAGTCCGTGTTGGACAGGATGACAAAGGTGAGACGACAAAGTTTCGGGGGAAGATGGACACAGGCTTGGTGATCGGCGCGTGGGGCGCCGTTCAGGCAACTGCTGCCGGGCTTGGTCTTGCAATCGGGGGCGCCCTTAAGGATGCGATCCAATCGCTGTCCGATGCGGGCATTCTGGGAGCGGCGTTTGAGCGGCCCGATGCGGGCTACAGCGTTGTCTACCATCTGGAAATCGGACTGCTTTTCGCAGGCCTTATTGCAATCGGTCCACTCGTTCAGACCAGG
>JBCDCU010000185.1:0-7700 GCA_039181265.1 Pseudomonadota bacterium
CGTCCGAAACATTGTCGGTGACAGGGACAGGGATCTCCACCAGATCGAGCACGAAACGTGCTGGCTTCACGCGTCGCATCTGAGCTGCAAAAAGCGGTTTTCCGTAGCGTCGCGAGAGGGAAGCGGGAAACTGCGAGGCCATCATCGAACGACCAAGAAATGCCACCTCAACCCCTTTCGGATCCCTCAAGTCAGCCACCATCGCCATATCGCCACCGTCGCGGATTGTGGCAACAGCCCGACGCGCGCCATTGCCGCGATCGGAATAGAGGCCTCCAGGATAACCCACCTCGCGAATGCCAGTTATGAACCGTTCCACTTCAGGATTTTTGATCCGCTTATATAGCCCAAGCACGCGCTTGTCGGAAAACAAAACCGCCGCCGCACTCGCAAGCTCCCAGTTTCCGAAGTGATGGGTTACGATAACGCTGCCGTTCTCGGTCTTAACCCAGTTGTTCGCAAAGGCGTCGACACTGGCATCAAACCGGTCAGGCTGCCGCATAACCCGCTCCATAACGAGCCCCTCGGCGAATGTGCGACCGATCGACTCCCACATATCCGCCGCAATCGCGCGAATGGCCTTAAGATCATGATCCTTGCCGAGCGCGTACTCAATATGGCGCAAAGCACGTTTGTGACGCGGATGGAGGGGCGCGAGAAGCCGCCAGAGTTTGCCGCAAATCCAAACTCCGGTCTCCAATGGCAGAGCCAGGAGAAGAGTCCGGATGAAACGCAGGGCAAAGAGACCTAGAAAGTCCGTTATTCTGGTAGCAAGCGGCCGAGCGGCCATCAAACATCATCCTTCATGTGCGTTGTTGCACATTTCGTTCTTGGGGCACGCCAGCGCCCGTATAGCGCGAAAAGTCTCTCCTAACGAGATCAAGCGCGCGCGCCAAGCCCTTGACGCATAAGAAGTTGCCGCAAGAAGGGAATTTGGCTGGAAACGTGAAGGGCAAGACCGCGCGTCAGGTGAACCGGCAGGAAATCGGTCAACAACGATCTGTTGAGGATATCGACAGCTCCTGTGCGCGCGCTAACATCACCCATGCGCGCTGTGGAATAGCGCTTTGACATCCCGACAGGATCATCCAACCCACCGCGCGTCACGAGATGGAGCAGCGCCTCAATATCTCGGAACCCCAGGTTCATGCCTTGCGCACCGATCGGGGGAAAGACGTGGCCCGCTTCACCGACAAGCGCAATTCCACGGTCACCGAACCGGGTCGCGATCAAACCGGTCATCGGATAGGTCTGCACGTCGCTTTCGACCGTCACATCGCCAAGCAGAAAATGCGATTTCTTTTCAATCGCGGCAGCAATACGATCAGGCTCAAATGAAAGGATTTCAAGGGCGGTTTCGGGGCGCTCGACCCAAACAAGGCTCGATTTTCCGTCTTCGAGCGGAACGAGTGTAAAGGGGCCTGTTTCGGTATGAAATTCCGTTGAAACGTTATTGTGCGGTCTCGAATGAGCAAGGCTCATCACAAGCGCTGTCTGGGGATACGACCAGGTTCGGGCTGTGATCTGCAACGCCTCGCGAAGCTTGGACCGCCGCCCATCTGCCGCCACAACGAAACTGGCGTCGATTTCGACCCCACTCGGCAATGACAGACGGATACTGGATCCGCCGAACTCCGGATCAGCGTCGAGAAATTCCTCAAATTTCCGGATGCGGTCATCGCCAGCAATCCGCGCGGTGAACGCTTCATTGAGGTCGCGGTTTCGAATGTTGTAGCCGAACGCTTCCAAACCAACTTCGCTTGCATCGAAGCGTGTCTCAGGTGCCCTGATCAGGCGGCGGCTGCCATCAACGAGCCGCATGGTTTTAAGCGCGCCGATTTTCGGGGCCAGCGATGACCAAACATCAAGTGATGAAAGACGTTTGATCCCGTCCATTAAGATCGCAGTTGTGCGTGTGTCGTCCGGAGCTTGCGGACCGATTAACGCAACGTTGTGACCTATATCGGCAAGGCTCAGGGCCGCAATCTGGCCAAGCGGTCCGGCCCCGATCACAGCGACGTCGAACGTCTCAGGCTTCGATGCTCCAGCATTTCGCTTTTTCGTCAAAGGTCTGGTTTCCTTTAGTCGTTTTCAGCCTGGGCTGAGGGCTGGAACTTGGTCATTCACGCAAAAAGACAATAGCCAAAAAGAAATTTATCAACGCCAATTGCAAGCTCGAGTGCGTCATATTAACACCGGTTCATTGTTAGAGCATTGGCGGCGGAGGAGTCTCATGAGCCACAAAATCATTATCAACGAGGTCGGTGGACCGGATGTGATGGAATACCGGTCGGCTGAGACGCCGAAACCGGGTACGGGCGAAGTTTTGGTCAGACACACCGCAATCGGCGTGAATTTCCTCGACACGTACTTCCGCTCAGGACTCTATCCGGCACCAAACGGAACGCCTTTCACTCCGGGGGCAGAAGCTGTGGGTGTTGTTGAAGCGATCGGCGCTGGAGTTACGACTATAGATCCAGGCGACCGTGTCACCTATGTCGTGCCTCTGGGTGCTTACTCGAACGAACGAACGGTCCCGGTCGACCGGCTCGTGAAAGTGCCTGACGCACTTGATGATCGAACGGTCGCTGGCATGATGCTGAAGGGCCTGACGACCCAGTATCTCCTGCGCCGGACATATCGGGTGCAATCTGGAGACACGATCCTCATTCATGCGGCTGCGGGCGGTGTCGGTCTTCTTGTTTGCCAATGGGCAAAACATCTTGGTGCAACAGTGATCGGAACGGTCGGATCTCCTGAAAAGGCGGAACTTGCCCGGGAAAACGGATGCACGCACACAATCCTCTACCGGTCAGAAGACTTCGTGGAAAAGGTAAAGGAGATCACCGACGGAAAGGGTTGTGCGGTTGTCTACGATTCAATCGGCGCAGACACTTACCCCGGCTCCCTCGATTGTTTGAAGCCACTGGGCACCTTTGTGTCTTTCGGTCAGGCATCCGGCCCGATAACGGACTTTAATCTTGCGCACCTTGCGCAAAAGGGGTCGTTGTTTGCGACGAGGCCGACTTTGTTCACCTATATCGCGGCACGCGAGGATCTGGATGCAATGTCCGCGGAATTGTTCGACGCTGCAATGAGCGGTGCCATCTCGATCCCGGTCAATCAGGAATATGCGCTGCGGGATGCCGTCGAGGCGCACAAAGCGCTGGAAGGACGGCAGACAAGCGGGTCCACCATTCTGCTTCCGGGGTAGTCATGACCTTAGCGTTTTACGGACTGAAAAACTGCGACACCTGCAAGAAAGCAATGAAAGCGCTTGATCAAGCAGGAGTCGCATTCAACTTCAAAGATATTAGAAGTAAAACGCCGGGGCCGGAGCAGTTGCTGAGATGGCTTGCCACCGCTGGAGAGGACCGGCTGGTCAACAAGCGGTCCACCACATGGCGCAACCTCGACCCGGCAGAGCGTAATCTTGAGAACAACGAAGTCGTCGTTTCACTTCTGAGCAATCATCCGACCCTGATTAAACGTCCGGTAATCGAAGACGGTGACGAAGTCTATGTGGGATGGAGCAAATCTGAAGAGAAGGCACTCTTGAATAAGGATTTTTCCTGATTTCACATCTATCCCTTGGACAAAATTGCATTATATAGGCGCTGGTCGTGGATATAGATTGGCCCTATGCTTAGTTCGCACGGCGAGTTGAAGAGCGAGCCGGGAGGACCAATCAGGAGGAATGCGGGTGCGCTGTCCGCGCGCCCCAAACGCACACCACAAAACACCACTCACAGGCGTCATCCGGCGCAGGCTACAATTCACCATATGGGAATTTGACATTATGAAGATCGGCAGCCCGAAAGAAACTTTCGCAGGCGAAGCGCGGGTAGCACTGACGCCGCAAAGCGCAGCGCAGCTTCAAAAACTCGGTTATGACGTTGCAATTGAGAGCGGAGCCGGGGCCGCCGCTCGCTTCTCGGATGATGACTATCGCGAGGCTGGCGCTGAGGTCATTAAAGGCGCCGCCGCGCTTTGGAAAGCATGCGACATCATCATCAAGGTCCGTGCGCCCGAGGGGGCAACCGAACTCAAGCGGGTTCAGGAAGGCCAGACGCTGATTTGCTTCATATATCCGGCGCAGTCGGAAGATCTTCTGAAGTATCTCAACGACAAGAAGGTCACGTGCCTTGCGATGGACATGGTGCCACGTATCTCCCGCGCCCAGAAAATGGACGCGCTCTCGTCAATGGCGAACATCGCTGGCTACCGGGCCGTAATCGAAGCCGGTAACAATTTCGGCCGCTTCTTCACCGGTCAGATAACGGCAGCCGGTAAAGTTCCGCCTGCAAAAATCCTGGTTGTGGGTGCCGGAGTTGCCGGCCTCGCAGCAATCGGTGCGGCCCAAAGCATGGGCGCGATTGTGCGAGCCTTCGATGTGCGGCCGGAAGTTGCGGAGCAAATTGAATCCATGGGTGCGGAATTCCTGTTCCTCGACTTCGAGGATAGCCAGGACAGCGCAGGCTCTGGCGGATACGCAGCGCCGTCATCGCCTGAGTTTCGCGAGAAACAACTTGCCCTTTTCCGAGAGCAGGCACCCGATGTCGATATCGTTATTACCACAGCACTGATCCCGGGTCGGGATGCACCGAAGCTCTGGCTCGAAGATATGGTGAAGGCAATGAAGTCGGGCTCGGTGATTGTTGATCTCGCAGCCGAGCGGGGTGGAAACTGCGATCTGACCGTTCCGAACGAAAAGATCGAAACGGAAAACGGTGTCACGATCATCGGCTACACCGACTTCCCGAGCCGTATGGCAACGCAATCATCGCAGCTTTATTCAACGAACCTGCGTCACATGCTGGACGATCTCACTCCTGAGAAAGACGGTAAGCCGTTCGTCAACATGGAAGATGACGTGATCCGCGGCGCGCTCGTCACCCATGACGGCGAAATTACCTTCCCACCGCCACCTCCGAAAGTTCAGGCGATCGCAAAAGCACCGCCCAAGACAAAAGAGAAAACGCCTGAAGAAATCCGCGAAGAAGAAATGGCGGCTTTTAAGGCGCAGACGAAATTCCAGGTGACGACACTCGCTATCGGTACGGTCCTGATGTTGTTAATCGGGTCCGTGGCGCCCGTTAGCTTCATGCAACACTTCATTGTGTTCGCGCTCGCCTGTTTCGTCGGCTTCCAGGTGATATGGAATGTCAGTCACGCGCTTCACACGCCGCTCATGTCGGTCACAAACGCGATTTCAGGAATTATCATTATCGGTGCGCTGCTGCAGGTCGATTCATCGTCCAGCATAGTGACGTTCCTCGCAGCAATTTCCGTCCTGATCGCCACGATCAATATCGTCGGCGGCTTCTTGGTGACACGGCGTATGCTCGCCATGTTCCAGAAATCCTGATCACCAGCCGCCCGGAGGACTCATAACCATGAGCATTGGTCTCGTCACCGCAGCGTACATTGCGGCTAGCATTCTCTTCATTCTGTCACTTGGCGGTCTCAGCAATCAGGAAAGCGCGAAGCGTGCGATCTATTATGGCATTGCCGGCATGGCGATTGCCGTCACCTTCACAATGTTCGGGCCAGGTGTTGGTCAGTACTACATTATGATCCCCATGATGCTTGTGGGGGCTGTTGCCGGTGTCATTGTCGCAAAACGTGTCGAAATGACCGAGATGCCGCAGCTTGTTGCTGCTCTCCATTCATTTGTCGGTCTGGCCGCTGTCTTTATCGGCCTAAACGCCGATATCGAACGTGGTGTTATGGAAGCCGCGCGGGAAGCTGGAACGCTTGACGAACTGGCGAATTTTGCCGCGATCCTGGCTAAGAAAACGGCCGTCGAAATCAACATCATGAAGGTCGAGATCTTCCTCGGTATCTTTATTGGCGCCGTAACGTTCACCGGATCTGTTGTCGCTTACGGCAAACTGGCCGGATCAATTGACGGCAAGCCGCTGACACTTCCAAACCGCCACACGATCAACCTCGTTGCGGCACTCTTCTGCCTCGTTCTGGGGATTGCCTATCTGGCGGATGCTGGCATCTGGACGATGGTTCTGATGGCGGTCATCGCAGGCTTCATCGGCTGGCATCTGATCATGGCAATCGGCGGCGCGGATATGCCCGTTGTCGTTTCCATGCTGAACTCCTATTCCGGATGGGCAGCTGCTGCGATCGGTTTCACGCTCGGCAATGACCTTCTGATTGTGACCGGCGCTCTCGTCGGCGCATCGGGTGCCATCCTCTCCTACATTATGTGTCGCGCGATGAACCGGAATTTCATTTCCGTAATCTTGGGCGGCTTTGGCGGCACCGCAGGTCCGGCTCAAGAGATTGACGGTGAACAAATCGCAATCGACGCAGACGGCGTTGCGGCCGCTCTCGACGACGCTGACAGCGTAATCATCGTCCCTGGCTACGGCATGGCCGTTGCCCAAGCGCAAAATTCGATCTCAGAGTTGACGCGCAGATTGCGGTCCAAAGGCAAGGAAGTCCGGTTCGCGATTCATCCGGTTGCCGGTCGTCTTCCAGGGCATATGAACGTGCTTCTGGCGGAAGCAAAAGTGCCCTACGACATCGTTCTCGAAATGGACGAAATCAACGACGATTTCCCGGAAACGGATGTTGCGATCGTCGTTGGGTCCAATGACATCGTCAACCCCGCGGCACAAGATGACCCGAACAGCCCGATTGCCGGCATGCCGGTTCTGGAAGTCTGGAAGTCGAAACAGGTTTTCGTCTCAAAACGCGGGCAAGGAACCGGTTATTCGGGCATCGAAAATCCGCTCTTCTTCAAGGAAAACACGCGCATGTTCTATGGCGATGCCAAGTCGTCAGTGGACAGCCTACTCCAGAAGATTGCCTCGTAACCTGCAACGTTATCGAAGTCTGATCGCTTCCTTATGAGATTAAAGAAGCGGTCAGGCGCCCATCTTTCCGATCTCCGCGATTTTGCTCTTGAGATCGCTCGGATCCATCTCGTCAGGACTGAGCGCCATAAATGCGGAAACGCGTGCGTGCAATTGTGCATGAGCATTTTCGAACGCTTCCATGATCACGTCGTCAGATCCGGTAGCGGCTGCCGGATCGGGGATCCCCCAGTGCGCACGCATCGGCGCTCCGGGCCAAACAGGACAGGCTTCGTTGGCGGCGCTGTCACAGACAGTGAAAACAAAATGCATCTCGGGCGCGTTTGGTCCTTCAAATTCTGACCAGGTCTTGGAACGCGCAAAGCCGGTCTCGTAGCCCTTTTCTTCAAGTAGGCGGAGTGCGAACGGGTTTGGCGTCCCGGTCGGCTTTGAGCCTGCCGAATATCCTCGATACCGTCCGACGCACAGGTGATTGATAAGCGCCTCGCCAATGATTGAGCGCGCGGAATTTCCTGTACAAAGGATCAGGACATTTTTCTGTTCCAAAACTGAATTCCTCATTGTTTGGAAAATGTCGAACTTCAACGTCACAAATGTGATGTTCGGTCTCCGGGGGAGCACTGTTTATCCGGTTTTCATGACAATTTCATTTCGAATTCCGAACCACTGCCTTTGACCGGTAACCTGCAAAAAACGCGCAGACCAGGATGGGGGTTAGCAACGAAACGAACGGATTGACAAACACAACACTTCGGTGAAGCTGAAAACAGAGGAGATCCCAATGCCGCAACTCTTTCCGTTCACCGATCCGGCTGACGTCAAAGCCGGCTATCCCCGTGCCATCGTAAGATGCGAAGGCGCGAC
>JBCDCU010000186.1:0-7688 GCA_039181265.1 Pseudomonadota bacterium
ACGCTTGATAATGTTGCCAGTCAGCTCGGGAAATTCGGATTCGGTATGGCCGACATCGCCGGTGCCATTTGCTCCGTCGCAGACCGGTCCGTTGAAAACCTGAAAGGGTTTACGCATCTGGAGAGCGACCTCGTCGCGGTGCGCGAAAATACGCAGCAGATCGCTCATACCGTGGATCAGGCACGGGAGATTTCGAGCAAAACCGAAAGCACACTTGCTTCGGGCCGTGCCGATACTGGCGAAGCGGTCGCCGCAATTGATCAGTTGATCAATGAAGTCGCGTCTTTCGAAACGAATATGGCGGATCTGAACTTCGCAATGGAGAGTGTCAGGGCGGTCACTGTCATCATCGATACAATCGCCAAGCAAACCAATCTGCTCGCTCTTAACGCGACGATTGAAGCGGCGCGTGCAGGCGATGCCGGCAAAGGGTTCGCAGTTGTTGCCAATGAAGTGAAACAGCTTGCGCAGAGCACCAGTGATGCAACGAGCAACATCGAAGAGACGATCTCACGCATCAAGGAAAGTCTGGATGTTTTAAACGCCCGTTGCACGACCGCTGCGGAAGACGCGCGGACGGTAGGCGAGCGCGCGGGATCGTTCACCACCGTTATTCAATCGGTCTCATCAGCGGTCGACGAAATCGAAACGGTGACCGGCGGAATTGTGCAGCATACCGGCGAAGTCAACCGGACATGTGAGAGCTTTGCCGGGGCATTCTCAACGCTTTCTGGCAATGCAAATCAGGACTCCGAACAATTGGTCGAATTCTCTCAGAAAATTGAGGGGATTACCGATACCTTGGACGCATTGTTGGTCGAAACGATCAGTAATGGCGCTCAGGCCTACGACAAGACGATGATTGATGTCGTCACAGAAAACGCTGCACGTATCTCCGAGACTTTCGATAAGGCCGTTACGTCCGGTAAGATCTCAGAGCGCGATTTGTTCGATGACCAATATGAGCCGATCGCCGGAACCAATCCGCAGCAATTCATGACTCGATATGTCTGGTTTACGGACGAGGTCCTGCCGCCAATTCAGGAAAAGACGCTCGAAGATTTCGCTGACCATGTGGTCTTCACCGCATGCGTTGACCGGAACGCTTTTCTCCCAACCCATAACACGAAATTCTCAAAGCCCCAGGGCGATGACGTTGCATGGAACACCGCCAACTGCCGCAATCGCAGGATTTTCGATGATCGCGCGGGGTTGCGGGCCGCACAAAACGAACGTCCGCTTTTGCTTCAGACCTATCGGCGCGATATGGGGGGCGGCCGTTTCGTCATCATGAAAGAACTTGACGCACCGGTCATGGTGCGCGGGCGGCGCTGGGGCAGTGTTCGGCTCGCCTATAAATAGGCGCGAGTACCCCATCCGGACAGATCCCCGCATGATTGAGAAAGGACCGTTCATTTGAACGCCTTCGCCTTGACGCCACCGTCATTCGACCATATTGCAGGCGCATGGCGAAACTCGAAATACTCACCATTCCCGACAAGGTCCTGAAACAGGAATCCGAGCCGGTTGAAACCGTCGATGACGAATTGCGGGCGTTCATGGACGACATGCTCGAGACGATGTATGCCGCGCCGGGTATCGGCCTCGCCGGACCTCAGGTCGGCATGCTGAAACGGATTGCAACGATTGATGTTGCAAAACGCAGTGCCGATGAAGAAGGTGCCGGCGAGCAAGAGGAAACCACGCCCGATCCCATCTTCCTCATCAATCCTCGCGTTGTCTGGTCGTCTGAGGAGCCCTCTTATTACGAAGAGGGGTGCCTCTCGATCCCGGATTATTATGCAGAGGTTGTAAGGCCCGCGAGCGTTGTCGTTGAATATCTCGACCGCGAAGGTGCCGAGCGCGAATTGACCGCCGAGGGCCTTTTGGCAACCTGTGTGCAGCATGAAATCGATCACCTCGACGGTATTCTGTTCATCGATCATCTTTCGAAGTTGAAGCGTGACCGAGTGATCAAGCGCTTCCAGAAAATGAAAAAGGCGAAGGTTGGCTGATGCGGGTTGTCTTCATGGGCACCCCGGATTTCGCCGTTCCGACCCTCGTCGAAATCATCGGGCATGGCCACGAAGTAGTGGCCTGTTACACCCAGCCACCGAGAAAGGCCGGCCGCGGGATGGAATTGAAGCCATCGCCGGTCCAGGAAACCGCTGAAAGCTTCGGGGTTCCGGTCTTCACGCCTGCCAATTTCAAGGCGGAAGAAGACCGCATCTCGTTTCAAGAGCACGACGCGGATGTTGCGGTTGTTGTGGCTTATGGGCTCCTTCTGCCAAATGCTGTGTTGGATGCGCCGCGGCTTGGTTGTCTCAATCTTCATGCATCTCTCCTGCCGCGCTGGCGCGGCGCTGCCCCGATCAACAGGGCAATCATGGCGGGCGATCAAGAGACCGGCGTCATGGTCATGAGAATGGAGGAGGGGCTTGATACCGGGCCGGTAGGGCTTGCGGAACGTGTTGCAATCGACCCATCAATGACGGCCGGCGATTTGCACGATCGTCTGATGACGATTGGTGCCAGCCTTGTCGTCCGTGCGCTTGGCGGGATGGAACGCGGAGCGCTCCGCTTCGAGCCACAAGTTGATGAGGGCGTGACCTATGCGGCAAAGATCAGAAAAGACGAAACCCGGATCGATTGGAACCGCTCGGCATCGGAGATCCGAAACCACATCCACGGTCTGTCGCCCTTTCCAGGCGCGTGGATGGAAATGCCGATTGGCGGAACGATGCAGCGCGTGAAAGTCTTGAGGGCCGAAGTCGTGGAGGAGGCGAACGGGACACCTGGTCAACGGATTGAGGGGAGTGATGAACTGGTTTTCGCCTGCGCCAATGGAGCCCTTCGCCTTCTGAGCGTTCAGCGCTCCGGTAAAGGCGTTATGAACGCTGACGAGTTCCTGCGCGGCAATCAGATCGCGTCGGACATTGTCCTTGCCTAAGGGCGTATTGCGGTGCCGCGTTACCGGTTCAAGGTCGAATATGACGGGGGCCCGTTTCAGGGCTGGCAGCGGCAGGCGAACGGTCCTTCCGTTCAACAGGCAATAGAAGAAGCGATCTTCAACTTCTGCGGAGAGACGGTGAGTTTAGGCGTCGCCGGTCGAACGGATGCCGGTGTCCACGCCGAAGGCCAGGTTGCACATGCTGATCTTTCCCGCGATTGGCCAGTCGAACGGTTTAAGGAGGCGGTCAATTTTCATCTGAAACCGCAGCCTATTGTTCTCCTGACCGCCGATCTTGCTCTGGAAGGCTTCGATGCCCGCTTTTCCGCCCGCGGACGGCATTACAGATACCGGATCATTAACCGCAGACCGCCGCTTGCCCTTGATCAGGGGCGGGCATGGCAAGTGAAGCACCCGCTTGATGAGCACGCCATGCATGAGGCTGCCCAATCCCTGCTCGGAACCCATGATTTCACCACCTTCCGGCACGCGCGATGCCAGGCGAAGTCGCCGGTCAAAACGCTTGACCGGCTTGATGTTGAACGCGAGGGAAACGAGATCACCATCTACGCGTCGTCGCGTTCTTTTCTCCACAATCAGGTCCGTTCGCTGGTGGGTTCACTTGTGCTCGTTGGCGATGGCAAATGGGATCAGGCCGAATTGAAAAACGCTTTGGAGGCGCGCGATCGCAAGAGATGCGGACCTGTTGCCCCGGCTGATGGACTTTACCTCTATAAGGTCGATTACGACGACGGCTTCTAGCGGCTTCGAGCTTACTGCAGATGCGGCAGGTTTCCGACAACCATGGCCCACTGTATCTCGGCAATAATAATGTCGATCAGCAGATCTGCCGAAACAAGCGCAACGCAGAAGAAAGGTTCCTTATCAAGCGCGACCCGCGCGATCTGATAATGATACACCAGCGCAAAACCGAGCAGAATAAGCTGCGCGAGAAGCGTGACTTCGTGGGGAACAAGACCTGTCACGTGGAACAAAGATGGGATAGCGAACGCGAAGCCAACGATGATGCTGCACCAATTCCGGGCAACGACATAGGCGAAGTAACGGCTTCTGATGCCGATGAGGTCGGCAACGAGCCACAACAAGAAGGGAACCAGCAGCCACTGGGCGGCACCCCAGATCAGCGAGACACCGAAATAGCTGGCGCTCGGGAAGCTTTCCAGCGACATATTCAGCTGTGCCATCAAAGCCTTTCGCTCTGACAACGTCGAAATGCCGATGGGTATCAACAGGATCCAGAATGCCTGGAACGAGTTAAGAAAGCCCTGTTGAGAAATATTGAAGTGTTTGAGTGCCCCAGGTTCTTTGAAAAAGATCTTCAGGGCACCGCGTAACGCATTGCGGATTTCATTTTCCGGAACGGTAATGATCATCGACCGCAGCAGCCCTTACTTTTCCGCGTTAAAATAAATGCAGAGGAATCTGTTGAAAATGTGTGTCAGCGTCTGAAGGTCGTCCAGCGACGTTCGCTCGTCCACCTTGTGGATTGTTTCGGATAAAAGACCGAACTCTATCACCGGACAGTAATTCTTGATGTAGCGGGCATCCGACGACCCACCACCGGTGGAAAGTGCCGCGCGTCGTCCTGTGACAGTCTCTATCGCTTGTTCGAGCGGTTCGATGAGACCCGGATTCTGTGTCAGGAAATTTTCCGAAACGACCGGCACGAACGCGAGTGTAAACCGTGTACCGGCTTGCGCGGCTCTATCAAGCCGGGTTTGGATTTCGCCTTTCAATGTCTCAGCGGTCCAAAGGTCATTGAAACGAACGTTGAAACGCGCCTCAAGGCGGGCAGGTATGATGTTTTTGGCGGGGTTTCCGACATCAACTGTTGTAATTTCCAGGTTGCTTGGTTGGAAATGGTCTGTTCCGTCGTCGAGTGGCGTGTCGATAAGGGCGCTCAAGAGCGGCAATGCCCGGGCGATCGGATTATCTGCGTTTTCCTGATAGGCAACATGGCCTTGAATCCCTTCGACCACCAGCGACCCGGAAAGACTGCCCCGTCGACCGACTTTGATACTGTCGCCAATGACTTTGAGGTTTGTTGGTTCACCGACTATGCAGGCATCGATCGTTTCGCCTTGGTCATAAACCCAGCGAACGAGCTTTTCTGTGCCGTTAATCGAATCCGCTTCCTCGTCTCCGGTAATGAGGAGCGAGATCGAACCGCCGAAATCCGGATTGGACTCGAGAAAATCGAGAGCAGCGGCCACAAAGCAGCCGATTGACCCTTTCATATCCACCGCACCGCGGCCGTAAAGGACATCACCATCGATAACCGCGTCAAATGGCGGATGTGTCCAGTCGGCTTCGTCGCCAACCGGCACGACATCGGTATGTCCTCCATAGCAAAAATGCGGGTGCCCGGTGCCGTACCGGGCATAGAGATTATCAACCGGATAGGAACCGTCGCCTTCAAAAATTACCCGATGCGTTACGAATCCCGCAGCCTTCAAAAGGTTTTCGAGATAGGTCAGCGCGCCGCCCTCGGCTGGTGTGACAGAGGGGCATCGGATTAGATTCTGTGTGATTGCAAGGGGGTCAGCCATGGTCCCCCTTTATCGGCGCTCGGGAGCGCGGTCAATTGGTAGAGGTGCGATGAAAGGCCACCACCTTGGCGTCACCTCCCTGCTGGTCGGTGCCGTCCAATTCCTGACCAAGAAGCGGATCCCTGCCGAAGCGATTGGGCCCCTTTGTACCTTTCAGGAAAAGACATTCCCACAAGAGCCATAGTCCGATCACGGAAACTGGCGCATGAACGGCGTGATAGGCGACAAATGCCTCTAGATCTGAAAGATCTGGCGCCACCGGGGCCTGTTCAACGAAGAGCGCAAAGCCCGTTGTCATACCGAGATAGATCATGAAAAGGATCGGTTTCTGGTCCCGATCCTGTAACCGTCGGATAAAGACGGGAGCACTCAGAAGAAGGGGTAACAGGCTGTAAAGAGCAACATGGAGTGCGTCCGGATTAACGACGAGCGGGCGGATTGGCAAAGCCAAGGTGCCGAAAAGCAGGTAAGAAAGACCCCACGCAAGGATGAAGCCTGCCCCATAGGTGAGAAGTACACGGACTAAGAATGCGCGGGGGGACAAACGGCCTTTGATGGAAAAGAGGGCAGCAAACATGGTCTGGACCTGTCTGGGTGTCTGCCACCAGTCTCTCCTAAAAGTCTAACCAAAGGGTTGAACGGTTCGGTCCAACTCAAGAGTGTTTCTCGTTGGATGCTGCTAGATATATCCGCGCGGTAACCTTGGGAGCGAAAGAAGACCGAGATAGAGGCTGAAAGCCGCCAGACTGGCAAACAGTGACAGGAAAGCGGGAAACGGTTTTTCGACACCAGAGGCAAGCCCTGTGAAGACCAACAGGACTGCCAAAATGAACGCCGCGATTGATGCGATGAACCCTGCCTGCAAACGGGCAAGGACGAATGCTGCGATCGCCCCGAGGGGGAGCAGAAATGCCGTGAGAAGCCCCCACCTCTCCAGCCACGGCCAGTAATCCGTGGAAACGGGGAGCGTTGACGTTTCGATGCTGATCGAGAAAAGCCCGGCCAGAGCGAGATAAGAAAAGATGAGGGCCGCGGATAGTCCGGCAATCACTGTCGCCGTCGCCCGAAGTCCCGGACTTTCCGAAAATACACCCATCGGCTGTCACCGCCGTTACTCACCAACTCACGGGTGAGGATAAGCGATACGGTGATTTCCGTCGACGGCGGATGGTTATGACTCTGCTATTCCGCCGGTTATGGTTAATCGGCGGTTAACTATGGACGGAGGCCTTTCCGCCGACGGGCGGCGTGTCGTGATCCTAGTCGCGCAGGAGTTCGTTGATGCTCGTCTTGGAGCGTGTTTTCTCGTCGACCCGTTTTACAATGACGGCGCAGTAAAGGTTTGGTCCAGGTGCTCCATCGGGAAGCGGTTTTCCGGGAAGCGTGCCGGATACCACAACTGAATAGGGCGGGACTTCACCCATGAAAATCTCACCGGTTGCCCGATCGATGATCTTGGTCGATGCGCCGAGATAGACACCCATGGAGAGGACGGAGCCTTCACCGACCCGAACCCCTTCTGCGACTTCAGCGCGCGCGCCAATGAAGCAATTATCTTCGATAATCACTGGCCCGGCCTGAAGTGGCTCCAGAACACCACCGATGCCCGCTCCGCCTGAAAGGTGCACATTCTTGCCGATCTGTGCACAGGATCCAACGGTGGCCCAAGTGTCCACCATGGTTCCGCTATCAACGTATGCGCCGAGATTAACGAATGACGGCATGAGGACTACGCCGGGCGCAATGTAAGCCGAATGACGCACGGTGCAGTTTGGAACGGCGCGGAAACCGGCGGCCTCCCACTCGCTATTTCCCCATCCTGCGAACTTTGACGGCACCTTGTCCCACCAGGTCGCGCCGCCCGGTCCTCCGGAAATCGGTGCCATATCATTCAAACGAAATGACAGGAGCACCGCTTTCTTCAGCCATTGGTTAACAACCCAGGCGCCATCTTTCTTTTCGGCAACGCGTGCTTGTCCCCCGTCCAAAAGGTTAAGCGCTTCAACAACCGCGTCGCGGACAGCACCCGTCGTGGATGCGTTTATCCCGTCGCGGTTTTCGAACGCGTCGTTAATGGTATTTTCAAGATCGGCATGGCTCATCACAGGTCGTCCCAGCGGCTTTTGACTTTACGGAAATTCGCGCGGACGTTATGCGAAGAGACTGCA
>JBCDCU010000187.1:0-7636 GCA_039181265.1 Pseudomonadota bacterium
GCCGTTTTCTCCGGCCTGGAACGGCACGCAAACGACCGTTACCCGCGCGCTCCGCCTCATTGAGGAGGGTCTCCTCGACACCGGAACGATGGAGGATCTCGCCGCGCGCCTCGGCATCGGAACACGCCATTTGAACCGGCTCTTCCTGCGCCATGTGGGGGCCTCACCCGGTCAGGTCGCGAAGACGGTTCGGATCCAGCGCGCCAAACGCTTTTTAAACGACACGCCGCTTCCGATGACTGAAATCGCTTTCAAGTCCGGTTTTGGCAGCGTCAGACGGTTCAACGCCGCCTTCGTTGAGCTTTATGGCCGCCCGCCCTCTTCTCTCCGCAGGCAAAAACCATGAAGCGCGCAGCGCTCTTTTACACCTATTTCGAAAGCCCGGTCGGATCGCTTCTCCTCGCAGGCGATGAGACGTCGCTCCATTATCTGAGCTTTCCGGGCGGGCATAAAGCCTTTGGTCCGGCGTCGACGTGGGAGCGATCGAACGCGCCTTTTGGCCAGGTAAAGAGACAATTGTCCGAGTATTTCGCCGGAACGCGGGATCGGTTCGACTTTCCCCTCACCCTCAACGGCACGGACTTTCAGAAGCGCTTATGGCGATTGCTTCTTAGAATCCCTTTCGGCGAAACGCGGACCTATGGCGCGCTCGCGAAAGAGCTCGGAAAACCGAATGCCAGCCGCGCTGTCGGAACAGCGAACGGTGCCAATCCGATCCCGATCATCATACCCTGCCACAGGGTGATCGGATCGAACGGATCCTTGACCGGCTTCGGCGGCGGTTTGGAGACGAAACAGGCTCTGCTTGATCTGGAGCGGGTCAAGGCGCTTCCTGAGCGGCTTACGCCCTGATCGCGCCCCACCTTCGCTCCCGGCTCTCCTGAAGCCGTTTACTGGATCCCGGGCCCTCTTTGTCTTCTGGGCCGGGACTGCGGAGGAGAGAGACTTCCCTCTTTACGAACACCGCATGTGGCGCAGCCAAAGATCCGATGCTTGCCGCAATGCGCTCCATACCCTCTACAGCATCCCCGGGCCCAGAACGAATTTGGGCCGGGGTCCAGAAGAAGCGCGCCGTAAATTCAAAGCCATTGGTTCGACAGATCGTCCCAGTTTGTGTTCATCGTCTCAATCAGTTCAAGCTTCCACTTTCGATGATGGCGCTTCAGGGAACGTTCGCGCATGAACGCCTCTTCGAGGTTTTCGAAACGTTCCGCATAAACCAGCAGGTTGCATTGGTATTTGGAAACGAAACCGGAACCGATCCCGAGCTTATGCTCTTCGATCCGACGGGAGAGGTAATTCGTCATGCCCGTGTAAAGCGTACCGTTCCGCTTGTTGGTTATGATGTAAACGAAGTAGGACATAGTGCCATTGGATGGTCTCCCTGGATCCCGGGTCAAGCCCGGGACTGCGGAGAAGAGATCCTTCGTCACTCTACGGTAGAACTGCGAAGAATGCGCCAAAGGCTCTGTTTGCTGCAAACCCCCATACCATCAACGGCATCCCCGGGCAGCGCCTGTCCCGGACTTGATCCGGGAACCCGGGGTCGAGAAGGATAGTGCCGTCGGGACACACCACTAAAAGTCCGCGGCACCATCAGCGCACCCGAACCATCCATCTCAAAAGGCAGGATAGATTGATGGTGCTAAGGTGGTGCGCCCTTTCCCCTCCACGCATATCCTCCTTTCCCGTTGACATAAAGCGCCTTCCGCCGGACCATTCAGATCAATAGTTTACGATGCCGGATCATTGCGGCTGATTTTATTTTTGACCGACCGCCCGTCGGAAAACGTGGCAATTTTATGAGCGAGATGATGCGGCCCATCCCCGGTCCCAAGCCTGTTCGTGTGCCCTGACCCTATTCAGGGAAACCAAAAGCGTGGACGCGCATGCATGCCGTCTCGCTGAAGGGACTTCGCTCGCCCGGCGCGGCCCCGTGCGGAGCGAACTGCCGCCGTCGGAGGCGATGCGGCGGCGCGCACAGAGTTGGTCTTGAAGACAACGGGTTCGGCCCACCCCGAAACCCTGACGAAAATGCGGTCTTAAAGGAGGAGTAAGATGCGGTTTAACGAAAATGCCCTCAGATCCCCGGGCTTCAATTGGCAGACCATGCTGTCCTTGGCGCTTGCGTCAAAACACAGCTACAAGGACAGGCGCGACTTTCAACGGGTCATACAATCGGGCTGGAACGTCGAGATTTCGGCCGCCGTCAACATCGCCGACACGCAAGGCTATCTTCTTGAAAGCGATCATATTGCGCTCCTCGTTTACCGCGGCACGGAAAGCATCGGCGACTGGCTCATCAATTTCGATATTCTCGATGAGGACGGCGCCTTCGGCGAAGTTCATTCCGGCTTTCGCGAAGCCTTTTTGAGCACGCAAAGCGTCATTGTCCCGAAGCTACAGGCGGCAAGCAGCGCCGGTAAGACGATCTGGTTCACCGGTCACAGTCTCGGCGGGGCGATTGCGCTTAATGCCGCGATTGAAACCTTCGGCTCGATCACGCTTTCCGGCATTGCCACCTTCGGCCAGCCGCGCATTGCCCGCTCCGCCACGGCTCGACGCATCAACCAAAGCATCGGAGCGTCCTATTTCCGCTTTGTAAATGACGATGATGTGGTGCCGCGCGTTCCAAAGACCTATTCCCATGCCGGGCAATTGTTTCAATTCGACGGCAAGGGCAATCTGGAAGAAAGCGCCGCGGAATCGACTGCCGAAGGGGAGATGCCGCAAGGCCGCCCGCCGCTTGAAGACTGGGAGCTTAAGAATCTCCGGGCGGAACTCAAAGCCATCAAAGCGGACATGTCGGATATCGAAGACATTGAAGGTGGCATCGGCGACTTCTTCACGTCGAGCATCGAGGGGCTCTTTCCCTCAATCTCGGACCATATGATCGATCGCTATATCGAAGCGATCAAACGCTTCGCGCCACGGGATACGTCATTGCGGATCGAGGCGGAGAGTATCTTTGCGCAAACCGGCCGCCCGAATGAGTTTTCGGCCGGACCGCCGGATTTCGTCGGCGACCCGTTCGAACGCGAATTTGATATCTCCGGCGACTTCCCGCTCGATACCGAATTGGCCCTGCCGGATCTCATGACCGGCGGCATACCGCCGATCCCGATGGCCCGTCCCGCTTCACGCGGCGTGCCCTTCCCTGAAGCCGCGTTTGAATCGCCAGAAGAAGAGGCAGAAGAAGAGTCGGCGGCAGAGGAAGAGGCCGGACCGGAGGAAGCGGCAGAGGAAGCAGCGCAAGTAGAAACACCGGTTGGTTTCGATACCCCTCTCATCCCGGTTCTTCTCGAAGTCTCCCGCAATTGGCAACCGCCCGCGGATCTGGAGGTCTCATCGAGGTTTCAAAACATCGCAACGGTGCGCGCCACCGAGGACCAGATCAAGGCGCTCAGCACAGATAACGATGTGAGCTTCATGGAGCTCAGCCGCGATGCGGGCATGGTGGAACTCGATGCCTCTGTCCCCTTTGTCGGCGGCGATGCGGTGCACGCCCCCGCGATTGACGAGCGCGGCGATGCGGCGATTGTCGGCGTCGTCGATACTGGTATCGACATTCTCCACAATGCCTTCATGAACCACGACCTCTCTGAGACGCGGATCATCGGCCTCTGGGATCAGCGCGACCCGGCGGGCCCGACGCCGAAAGCCGTCGATCCCACTGTCTTCACTCAGGATTACGGCACGCTTCACACAAAGGCCGCGATTGATGATGCCATTCAGAAGCACCGCAACCGCGTCACGCCCGTTCCAAGCCGTCTGCGCGATCCACGGGCGCACGGGACCCATGTGGCAAGCATTGCTGCGGGTCGCGCGACGGGCAGCCTTTCCGCTGGCATGGCACCTGAAGCGCATATTCTCGTTGTCGCGCCGAATATGAAACAGGAGGCGGGAAGCCCGCCGAGCATTGGCTATTCAAACAGCCATGTGGACGCGCTTTATTTTCTGACATCGGCTGCCGCGGGGAACAACGCTCTGGTGGCGAACTCTATCCCGATTGTGATCAATGTAAGCCTTGGCATGAATGCCGGCGCCCATGACGGATCGACCCTTCTTGAAGCGGCCTTCGATGCGGCGACCAATATCGGCCGCGACCGCGGCGTTGTGATTGTAAAGTCCGCCGGTAACGAGCGCTCCCATGCGGGCCATGCGAGCATTCAGGCAGCCCATGGCGGTGTGGTCGAACTCTCCTGGCATTCGAGCGAGAAATTCCGTCCGCAGGATTACTTCGAAGGCTGGTTCGATGCCGCCGACGATCTTTCCTTTGTTGTGGTCGACCCGAAAGGAAACCGGTCGAGCGAAATCGATGGTCAGACCAAGACCACCAGCGATATCCTTGGCGGCAACATCTGCACGATGACCTTGAGCGAGGTTCACCGCGATAACGCCGCCAACCGTCTCACCATCAAGATCGTGCCGCAGGGACGGGAAATCCAGGACGGGCTCTGGACGCTGGAAGTGATCGGCAGAAACGTCCAGACGGAAACCGGCATGGTGAATGTGTGGGTCGAGCGCAACTCACAGCGAGCCGTGAAGTTTGAGGTGGAAGATGTCCGCATGACCCTGAGCGTGCCCGGTACCGCGCAAACGGTGATCGCGGTCGGCGCCACCGATACGGGTACGCCCTGGCGGCTGAACGACTCCTCGTCATTTGGCCCGACCCGAACCGGCGGCAAGAAGCCCGATCTCTGTGCGCCGGGCTTTCAGATCAAGGCGGCCCGTGCCGCGCGCAACGATCCCGATGCGGCGATTGCCAAGACGGGAACGAGCATGGCCGCCCCGCATGTGACGGGCGCGATTGCGCTTGCCCTATCGAAGATTGCGAAAACACCGGGAAAACCCATGCCGAACGCCAAACAGGTTGCCATGCGGCTCCGCCTCAATGTGAAAGGCGGCGTGCGCCTCCATCATCCAGGCGCCGGCTACGGCCTTCTCGATGCGGAGGCGTTTTTCAAGGCGATCACATGAGATCGGGGTGCGTTTTGGAGGGTGTTTGAGTGGCGGTGGAATTGTTCAAGCACCCTCCAACCAACGTTTTACAGTGACAGACGATGAAAAATTGGAACATCCCGCATATTGCTGAAATCAAGGATACTGGCAGAAAGCAGACTTACAATAAACATTGCATCAGGACCTCTTGTTTCCTGACAGATGTCGCTCTACGCTGTCACGTGTAAAACCTTTTCAAAGTATGCTAATTTGACCATTAATTTTTCCAAGGAGCGACTTATGTTTAAAGGTGCGAATATATTCTCCACTTCTTTAACGCTTGTCCTTGGGTTGAATTTTTTATTTTCACTAGCACTTGTTTTGATTTTTATAAATTTTTCTTCTTCCCTTACCTCTGATAATACTCAATTAATTTCTGAATTAACTGCTATTGAAACAAGAGCGAACGAGTACTCAGAACGATTGCATGGAATCGAAAGCATCAATGAAAAATCACTTGCTTTAATTGAAGAGGTCAAAGACGAACTGGATACTTTAAAAAAAGATATACTTGTTCAAGAAGGCGAGATTTTTCAACGATATCAGAATTTTAATAATAGCACGGCACTCATCGACGATTCCGTGTTAGCGGTCGCGGAACTGCCACAAGTTTCGCACGGTTTCGACCCATTTACGCCCTATGTTATTGGCGACGTTTCGGGTCAGCAAGTTTCGGCCCAGGTTGTGGAAGATCCCCCGATACCGCTTGCCCAGCAGTCCGTCGATGACGGCATCGGTAAAGCTCCGACGGATCTGAACCTGCGACGTGTCTATTATGGAACCAACAGGCACAAAGCTGAGGATGCGATCTCTCATTGGGCTTTCGGGCCAGATCGCGGATCAGAGCTCCTTCTTGGATTTACTGATATTTCGATCCCAAAGAACCGGATAGCCGGTACGATCGACCGGCCGGAACGATGGAATTTCCTGTCTATTCCGCTTCCGATAAAGGAGAGCGAATCCATTGAAAAACACTTCGTTGAATATGAAACGAAGGAACTCTCCGAGAGCGAATTTAAAAAAGAAGTCGCAAAAGCGGCGGTGAGCGAAGCGGCAGAAAAATCTGCCATCATTTACATCCACGGTTTCAACAACACGTTCCAGGACGCCATGTTCCGCGCTGCTCAGCTCGGCGAGGACCTTAAATTTGACGGCCTTGTCTTCGCCTTTTCCTGGCCCGCCCGTGGCGGGGTTAACGACTATGTTACAGACCTCGATAGTGCCTGGCTTGCGGTTGAATATCTCGACCAATTTCTGGATCTCATCGCAGAAGAGGACGATATCAAAAAGGTTCATTTAATCGTTCATTCTATGGGTAATGCACTGTTGTCGCATCTCGTACAAAGAAACGGAACCCGTCTTTCGAAACAGCAAGGCAAACTGATCGACCAATTGATCCTTGCCGCGCCGGATATTGACCGGGAGGTTTTCCGGGAGGTCTCCGAACATTTCAAACGCCATTCGGAAGCGGTGACACTCTATGCAAGTTCAGCCGATATCGCGCTTCACGTCTCCGAACAAATCCGCGGGGAATATCCAAGGGCAGGCGACGTTCCGGACGCCGGGCCACTCATCATTGATGGTATCGATACGATGGATGTCAGCGTAGTTGAAAGTGGTCTCTTCGGCCTCAAACACAGCACCTATGGCGACAGCGATCAAGTGATCAACGATGTCATTCAACGCATCAGAAAATTCGATCAACCACCGCATAAACGCATCACCAACGTGGTTCAGATTGAGATCCCGAATGTTGGGATCTACTATAAGTTCGCGCCTGTTGCCCGGTAGGCGGCGTATCGCAAAGGCCAAGGCCGCTGCCTCACCCGCACACTCCCCTCACCGTTCGTCCCAATCCGCGCGGTGGCCGCGTGTGTCGACATGAACGAACGAGTTGTAGATACCGATGCCGCCCTCGAAGAGGCCTTCGCTCCGCAATTGTTTGGCAACCGCTGCCCAATCCCCGGTATTGCCATGGCCCGCATCGATCACCTTGAAATCGGCGGCGTCGAATTCCTTGTGCCGGCTGCCGCTCGCCCCTCCGATCGACTGATTATAATCGGGCGAGCGGTAAACGCTTGTGAGGCTGATCCGCCCGCCAATCCGTTCGCGGATTTCATCGAGAACGCGCGCAAGGGTTATTGCCTTTTCAAAAAGCCGATTGGGCGGATCGGTGTTGTTTCGATGAACGGAATGCGATGCGCCCTTGAAGAGAAATTCCTTCCAGGAAAAATGCTGGACATCGGAGAGATTGGCCTGCCAGAAAGCTTCGAACGGATGGCCCGGGGCTGCATCGGGATCCTGGTTGATATCGGTGCCCGGATCGAGCGGATCGGGGCCTTCAATATCGGCGAACTGATTGGAGACGAGCTTGATGCGCTGGTCGTTTGCCAGTTGCCGCAAGAGGGCGCCGACGCCGCATTGTTTCGTGACGGCATTGCCGTCGAAAACCCCGTCGGCGACGAATTTGCCGCGTCCGTAAAGGGTCGTGAACCCCCAGAGATAAGGTGACGCAACGCTCCGTGGCCGGTAGCCAAATCCGTTATAGCGCTCAAACCGGAAAAGCGCGCGCGGGAGCGACCAGTCCGTCTCCTCGTGAAAGCCTTTTTGGCGGAGCGCATCTTCGGCACTTTCC
>JBCDCU010000188.1:0-7567 GCA_039181265.1 Pseudomonadota bacterium
GCCGATGGCATCGGTGTGCCGCTGACCAAGATGACCGCAAGCACGGTCAATGTTGAGACGAACACCAGGGTCAAAGAGGCGTAGTGAACATTGCCGATTGCCTGGCCGTAAGCCGCGTTGATGGACGCGAGAACGGGGACTGCGATCCCTGCAGACGCTGCGATCAGCGCATAGAGCAATTGGGTCTGTGTCATGGCGGCTCCCCCTTATAGTCCTGTTGCAGCGCACATTAGGGTGGTTCGGCGTTTGCGTAAATCCGCAGAATTGCATCATAAAATACATGTTGCACTGCAGCATTCGCCGTAAATTAACGGCAGAAATACAAACTGTCGCGGGTTTTTCTTAGAACTTCAGCCTTTCGTCTTACCGTTATTGGTTACCTATACAACGAACGGATAGGCTCTAAGGGAAAGTACCTGCTTCTTTTTGATGAGGTGCTCATTTCTAAATATTTGATTTAAAAGAAAAAAACTTTTTCTACAGTTCTATCGATACAAAGTCGTATTGTTTTCGCGCTTGATTGGCAGGTAAAAATGTCCTGTTCATCAGGCGCTGTATTGACGTTCGTCAATAATTCCACTGGGTTTGCGTCTTGAATGTCATCGCTGACCCTCATGATGAGGGCCGCACAATGGGAGGATCCATATGAGTGATAAACGCTCGACTGTGAGCCGTCGTACCGTATTGAAGACTGGTGCTGCTGCCGGTACGGTGCTCGCAACCCCGATGTTTTTCTCAAACGTTGCCAATGCTTATACGAACGAGCCGAGCGGCTCGACCGTAACGCTTGGTTTTAACGTTCCGCAGACGGGTGCTTATGCTGATGAAGGTGCAGATGAACTGCGCGCTTATCAGCTTGCCGTGAAACACCTCAACGGTGAAGGTGACGGCGGCATGCTCAATACGTTCGTCTATGGCGGCGGTGAGAAGACCGCGCTTAAGGGCGACGGCATTCTCGGCAAGAAAGTGGAATTCGTAACGGGTGATACGCAAACAAAGTCAGATGCGGCCCGTGCATCAGCCAAGCGTATGATCGAAAAAGACGGCGCTGTCATGATTACCGGCGGTTCATCTTCCGGTGTTGCTGTTGCCGTTCAGGCGCTCTGCCAGGAAGCTGGCGTCATCTTCATGGCTGGCCTGACCCACTCCAATGACACGACTGGTAAAGACAAGCGTGCCAACGGTTTCCGCCACTTCTTCAATTCCTACATGTCGGGTGCGGCTCTCGGACCGGTTCTGAAAAATGCCTATGGTGAGGATCGCGTCGCGTATCACCTGACCGCTGACTATAACTGGGGTTGGACAACGGAAGAATCCGTCAAGGACTTCACTGAGAAGAACGGCTGGCAGACTGCCAACACCGTTCGCACACCACTCGGTGCAGGCGACTTCTCACAGTACATCACACCGGTTCTGAACTCAGGTGCTGACGTTCTGATCCTGAACCACTACGGCAAGGACATGGTGAACTCACTCACCCAGGCCGTCCAGTTCGGTCTGCGCGACAAGCAGGTCAACGGCAAGGACTTCGCCATCGTGGTTCCGCTCTATAGCCGTCTGATGGCTCAGGGTGCGGGCGAGAACGTTAAAGGCATCTTCGGGTCCACCAACTGGCACTGGTCACTCCAGGATGAGGGTTCAAAAGCCTTCGTCGCATCCTTCGGTAAGGAATACGGCTTCCCGCCGTCACAGGCAGCCCATACCTGCTACTGCCAGGCACTGCTTTATGCTGATGCCGTTCAGCGTGCCGGAACGCACAGACCATCTGCTGTCGGTGCACAGCTCGAAGACTTCCGCTTCGACGGTCTTGGCAATGGCGAAACGCTTTACCGTGCTGGCGATCACCAGTGCTTCAAGGATGTTCTTGTCGTGAAGGGTAAAGAGAACCCATCATCCAAGTTCGACGTTCTCGAAGTTGTCGAAGTTACACCGGTCGCGCAGGTGACTTACGATGTGGGCATCTTCGGCGGCGAACTCGGCCCGTACAACGACGGCGCCTAAGGATCGTTTGCGGGGCGGTTTGACCGCCCCGCATTTTTTGCGAAAGGGACGATCGCTCGGAGCGCTCGTTCGAACGGCCCGGACGGGGTCAAACAAAAAATCGCCGGATAGCAACGTGGGAGTGCGGGTTAAGCCGATTCTCACGACAGATTTTTTGTGTCTTTGAATCAATCGAGGGGGAGGCTCGCAATGGACGTAATCCTGCTACAGCTCTTGAACGGGCTCGACAAGGGTGGAGCGTACGCGCTGATCGCCCTCGGACTGACGCTCGTGTTCGGTACACTCGGCGTCGTGAACTTCGCCCACGGCGCGTTGTTTATGCTCGGCGCGTTCTGTGCCGTTGTCTTTAATAATCTTCTCAGCCTCGAGCAGGTCACGCTCGATCCGAACAATCTCACGCCTTGGGGAACGCCCTCGGAAATCCGTGTGCCGCTCGCCGAGGTCTATCTTGGAGATTTCGGGGCCTTCCTGGTCGATTTTTCTGTGCCCTTTGCCATTCTGCTGGCGATTCCGTTCATGTTGCTGGTCGGGATCATTATGGAGCGCGGGTTGATCTCGATGTTCTATAAGCGCCCGCACGCTGAACAGATCCTTGTGACGTTCGGCCTTGCGATCGTGGTTCAGGAACTGGTGAAAGCGCAGTTCGGCGCGAACCCAATCCCGCAATCGGCTCCGGATATTGTCTCGGGCAGTGCGAATGTCGGCGCATGGTTCGGACTGGGTGACACCATCGTCTATCCGTATTGGCGTCTCATCTATCTTGGCTTCTCACTTGCGGTCATCGCTGCCGTCTTCTGCTTCCTGCAATTCACCACCTACGGAATGGTGGTCAGAGCCGGAATGCAGGATCGCGAAACGGTTGGGCTCCTCGGCATTGATATCGGTCGCCGCTTCACCGTTGTCTTCGGTATTGCTGCGGTTGTCGCCGGACTTGCGGGCGTGATGTACACGCCGATCCTACCACCCGACTATCATATGGGTATGGACTTCCTGGTGTTGTCCTTCGTGGTCGTGGTTGTCGGTGGAATGGGCTCGCTTGGTGGAGCTGTGGCTGCCGGGTTCCTGCTTGGAATTATCCAGTCATTCGCTTCGATGCCAGCCGTTACCGATGTGCTGCGCGGCATCGACCAGATCATCATTTACCTCGTCGCCGTTGTCGTCTTGCTTACGCTGCCCCGCGGTCTGATGGGACGCAAAGGCGTGATGGAGGAATAGGATCATGTCTCAGAAACAAAAAGATCTCTTGCTGTTCGTTGCCTTTGCGGCGGCAGTTCTGACAATGCCGCTCTGGATGGCGCCACTCGGCGGTAGCTATCCGGATCTCCTGCAAAAATTCGCTATCTTCGGCGTCTTTGCAATCGGCTTCAATATCCTGTTCGGTCTCACCGGCTACCTGTCCTTTGGTCACGCAGCCTTTCTCGGGATCGGATCTTATGCAGCCGTGTGGTCGTTCAAACTGTTCACCATGAACATCATTCCGGCGATCATATTCGGAGTGTTCTTTGCAGGGCTTTTGGCTCTTGCGATCGGTTACGTCTCGCTGCGTCGCTCAGGCATCTACTTCTCGATCCTGACACTGGCGTTTGCACAGATGTCGTATAACCTCGCTTATTCGGTTCTGACACCGATCACACGAGGTGAAACCGGTCTGCAGCTTGCGCAATATGACCTGCGGATGATCGATTCCCTGTTTGGTATCGAATACGGTGCAGCTTTGCCGATCCCGACACTGTTCGGACTTGAGACGAATGGTTGGACTGGCTTCTATGTGTGCGCGGTCATCCTGATTATCACGTTCTATATTTCGATCAGGATTTTCCGGTCTTCCTTCGGACTAATGCTCCTGGCGGTGAAATCCAATCAGAACCGCCTCAACTATACCGGGATCAACACACGGCCTTACATGCTGGTCGCCTTTGTGATCTCCGGTATGTATGCCGGTCTCGCCGGTACCATGATGGCGCTGACCGATCCGCTCGCCGGTGCTGAACGCATGCAGTGGACGGCCTCGGGTGAGGTTGTTCTGATGACCATTCTTGGCGGGGTAGGAACGCTTCTTGGGCCGTTCCTTGGAGCGATTATCATCAAGTATTTCGAGAACATCTTCTCAGCCTTCAACAAAGACATTCTCTACGAATTCTTCGCGTTCCTGCCTGAAGGGGTCGACAGCACGATTGTTGCCGTCACCGGTCTCTTTGTCGGTAAAGGGTGGCATTTGACCCTTGGCGTGCTCTTCATGCTTGTCGTTATCTTCCTGCCAGGTGGCGTCATGGAAGGTGTCCGGCGGATTGGATCGCTCTTCATGGGCCGTTCCAAGAAGGAAGACGACAAGAAGATGTCTGGCGAAGTCCAACCGGCGGAGTGATCAAATGGCTACTGAAAATATCGTTCTCAATGTGGCCGACGTCAGCAAGCGCTTCGGCGGCCTCAATGCCCTCAAAGATGTCGACCTCCAGGTCGAAGAGGGAACTGTGCATGCGATTATCGGCCCCAATGGGGCCGGCAAATCGACACTTCTCAATGTGTGTGTTGGACGGATCAAACCGGATGAAGGCCACGTGATCTTCGATGGTGAAATCCTCGATAGCCATAAGCCGCATGAGATCAATCAGCTTGGCGTCGCCCGCGTGTTTCAGACACCGGAGATCTTTCCGGATTTGAATCTCGTCCAGAATGTCATGCTTCCAGCACTTGCCAAACGTGACGGATCCTTTCATCTGAGCCCCTGGAATCCGATCGAAAACGATGCGGAGCTCCGGGAAGAAGCAGAGCACATCCTGGAAGACGTGAACCTCTATGAGGAGCGCCATAACCTGGCGAGCAGTCTCTCACGCGGTAACAAGCGCAGGCTTGAACTTGCAATGGGTCTGATCCAGCACCCACGGCTTTTGCTTCTCGACGAACCGACAGCGGGCATGGCACGCCATGACACGAACCGGACGATTGATCTTCTAAGAAAGATCAAGGAACGGGGGATGACGAAGGTCATCATCGAGCATGACATGCACGTGGTCTTTTCACTTGCTGATAAGATCAGCGTGCTCGCGCAGGGGCAGATCATCGCCGAGGGAACACCTGAAGAAGTCCGCGGAAATCCGAAAGTGCAGGAAGCCTATCTTGGCGGAGCACACTGATGAACGCAGAACCGACGAAAGATCAAATCATGAGTGCACAAGCCACCGCTGAGGCGGCGACAGCCACGGCATCCAACGCCGGACAGGCTTACTTCTCCGTGAAGGACATTCACGCCTATTACGGCGAGAGCTACATCGTTCAGGGTGTTTCGCTGGAGGTTAAAGAGGGCGAAATACTCGCGCTTCTCGGCCGTAACGGTGCGGGTAAGACGTCGACGCTTCGGGCACTTGCCCGGCTGGACGATCCGGCGCTGCAAGGCGGCGAAATTTATCTTAACGGTGAAGCGATCCACACAATGAAGGCCTTCCAGGCCTCCCAGCGCGGGATCCAGCTTGTCCCGGAAGATCGCCGGATCATCAAAGGCCTTACCGTTGAGGAAAATCTGATCCTTAGCCAGGTCGATGGCCATGTGGGCTGGGAGCTAGAGAAGATCTACGATCATTTCCCGCGGCTTGCCGAGCGCCGGACCCAGGAAGCGACCACCATGTCGGGTGGCGAACAGCAAATGCTCGCTGTCGCCCGTGCGCTTGCCCGGGACCTGAAGCTTCTTCTTCTCGACGAACCTTATGAGGGTCTTGCGCCAGTGATCGTTCAGGAGATCGAGCGGATCCTGATTGGCGTTAAGGAACTCGGCATTACGACGATTATCGTTGAGCAAAACGCCGTTGCCGCTCTGAAGCTCGCGGACAAAGCCGTGATCCTCGATACCGGTAATATTGTGTTTGAAGGAACCGCGAAACAGGTGCTCGATGACGAGGAACTGCGTCACGAATATCTCGCGATCTGACATTGCTTTCAGTGTGTGAAGATAGAAAACGGCCCTCACGGGCCGTTTTTTGTTGGGTCTCCTGTTCGGCGACAACCGGTTGGTTTTACCGATATTGATTTCGATGTGCTGTCTTCTACGTGTCAGTTTAGGCCAAATTGATGTCTCGCGCGGCTATCCTGATGTGGACCGTAAGCGGACCGGCGAATTTTCTTCGATGATTCAGAAAAATAATAGGGAGCGTAGTAAATGCCGATCCAATCCAAAGTGAGCCCCGCAATCATTTCAGCCAGTGACTGGCAAACGCCGAATGAGGCTCTCAGAGGATTATTCGAAGGCAAGAAAATCGGTACGGACGTTACGCTTATTCGCTATGTGACAGATATCGTTGGTGAGGGGCCAAAGCTGCACGTTCATCCTTATGATGAAATCTTCACGATCCAGGAAGGGCGGGCCCGTTTCACCGTCGGCGACAAGGTGATCGATGCCGAAGCGGGCGATATCATTTTCGGCCCAGCGAACGTTCCGCATGGTTATCAGAATTTGGGGCCCGGAAAGCTGGACTCACTCGACATCCACTTGAGTCCGGAATGGATCCAGTTTGATCTGGCGGATGGGTGGGGCGACGACACCTCCACCGTTTCATCCAACTCGAAAGTGTGATGTGGCCCAGGGCTGCCAACCTAAAACTGCGACTACCGTTGAATCATATCTTTGAAGATCAATGCGTTTTCTTTCGCATCAGTCCCGATAGGAAACCGGGTTTCGCTTCTTTTTTGACAGGATCCTGACCATCCGGCGGAGGAGCAGCTTGTCGTGGTCCGAAAGTGTCAAACTCATCGACCGTCGTTTCAGGATGTAAGAGGACCCAGGTATCCGGACCAGATGTATTGTCGGATTTGTTGTGCCTGATTCTCCACGCTTCGCTGCTTCCTTCGATTCCCAATGTGTCACCGTCGTTGAACTCATTCCCGCTTTGAAGAAGCAGATAACTAACCCCGTAGAGTTGTTTTACGACCTCTGTAGGTTGGATCGGCGCGCTTTGGACGATGACTTCCGTGTCGATGAAATGCTGCATTCCCCTGGTCATACCCGATGCATATTTCAATGGTTCCGTCTGCCCGGGATCCCATCCGACATTATAGGAAATCCAACCATCCAGGGGGAACTCGTTGGCCATGGCAGCGGCGGTCATTCTTTCCCAATCTTTGGGCCGCACATATCGACTGGCCCAGATCGGCATGATCGCCATCGTGACGGGTAGTTTTGCAAAGACCGAAACAACAGCACTGAGGATCTTTGCTGTTGCATATCTGGTTTCCAGGCTTTGATCGGCAGGTTTGGTGCTGATGTGAAGGTAGTATTTATGGTTCTCGATGGCGTGGGCCGCTTCTTCCTGAAAACCAAAGGATGCGCGAATCTGCGGCAAGAGATTTTGCACAGTGACGTTTTCTTTGTCCGGAAACCCTGCGGAGATAAATGTGATCCATTTGGATGTCTCACTTGGTTCTTCAACAGACAATACGCCTGCAATAGGCTCGTTTGTTTTTCTAATTTCCTGATCGTTAAAGATATTTTTGAGCGTCAATGAAGGAAAGTCCTCTTTGACGGCTTCGGCGATTTCATCAAGTTTGAACTCTAAAAGGTCGCTGAAATAAATATCGA
>JBCDCU010000189.1:0-7566 GCA_039181265.1 Pseudomonadota bacterium
CACCCCAGGTCCCAATCCCCGGTATCCCCTCCCGGGTCCGGTCGCGCTCAGTCCACGCTGGCGCGGCCGGCTAGGACCATATAATTGACATCCATATCGCGAGATTGGTTCCAACGGTCAGTCAAAGGATTGAACGTAACGCCGGTCTCTTCGATGACATGCATGGATCCTGCCGCAAGGGCTGCATAGATTTCTTCAGGCTTCACAAGCTTCTCATATTCATGGGTCCCGACCGGCAGCCATCTCAGCACCTGTTCAGCCATAAAAATTGCAAGAAGACGCGCCTTCGCCGTCCGGTTGATCGTTGCGATGAACATCAGGCCGCCCGGCTTGACCATAGACGTACAGGACGCCATGAAAAGATTGATGTCGGCAACGTGCTCAATGACTTCCATATTGAGGATGACGTCGAAACGTTCACATCTCGCGTCGAGCTCTTCCGATGTGATCGCCTGGTAATCAATCGTAAGCCCTGACTGAGCGGCATGAATTTTGGCAACCTCAATGTTTGTCTCCGAAGCATCAGCGCCAACAACATCGGCACCAAGACGCGCCATCGGTTCACTCAGGAGACCGCCGCCACAACCGATGTCGAGAATTCTCAATCCCTTGAAAGCATCCGCAGCAAGGGGATCCCGTCCAAAATGAGCGCACACCTTTTCCTTGATGTATTTGAGGCGGACCGGATTGAATTTGTGGAGTGGCCGGAACTTGCCCTTGGGATTCCACCATTCAGCGGCAAGTGCAGAGAAACGGGCAACTTCGTCCTGGTCGATCGTAGTCGGTTTGGCGTTAGCTTCGGCCATGGTCGTTTGAGATCTCCAAGCTCTGTTTTTGGTGCTGAACCACAATCTGCACCTGGAAAGCCGCTCTTCAAGCCCTTTCTCGTAGAAGAGTAGACGCGAAGCCGCGTCTTCAAAGGCTCATGCGGACGATTACACCCGCATTGACAATAACAGTCGTGCGCCCGGAGACCTCGTCAAAGACGTTGAGACCGCCTTTCAGTGCGTGAACAGTGACTTTGCCGTAAGGCAGTTCGGCTGCAACAGCCTCTTTGTCGATCCGTTCGGGAAGCTGGGCAGCCAGGTTCAATTCGATCTCCATTTCATTGGGATCGAGCGACAGGCTCCGGAAAAGCGACAGGGAAGAGTGGTGGATCGCGTCGTGCACAGCCCGTTTCGCTGCTTTCGTATAGTCCTCACCATGAAGATCAGTCCCCATCCCCATCTCGAGGATGATCCGTTTCATGTCTCCCGATGACATCAGGCCACCTCTTCAGGCAGGTCGAGATAAACAATCACCGCCGCATTCACCATGATCGTAACATCATCGACGTCATCGCGGGGCGTATCCATACCGCCGTGGGTCACCTCGACATCCGGCTGGCCGTAGGGGATCACGTTCGCAACTGCGGCCTTATCAACCGCGTCCGGCTGGCCAGCACCGATCACGATCTTCACTTTCATCTCTCTTCGGGGAACACCAAACGCATCCGCCACGACCAGACCGTTACGGCGCAGTGCATTTTCGACAGCGCGAATCGCAGCCTTTGTGTGATTGCCGCCTTCGATGTCCGTGCCCATTCCAAGTTGAAGGGCCATCTTTTTTAAGGCCAAGAAGCTATCTCCCGGGTCTGTTCTGCAAACGGCTTACCAAGCATTTTCAGGCGAGATTTGCTCGCTTGTCATACATTACCCTTGAGTTCGCGCTTTGCCACCTCAATAAGGTTTTTCGCATCATCAGACGCCCAACGCGCAATACCGCTCATAACGCCCTGAACACATCCGGCTTCATCAATGAGCATCGTTGCGGGGAGGCCAAAAACCAGACCCTTGGATCTCAATACCTGGAAGCTCTTGTTCTGCGGATCGAGATAAAGTCCGAGAATGTTCGCATTGATCTCGTCAAGGAAACGGGCAGGACGGTCGCCACCATTGCGGTCAACGTTGAGCGCCAAGACCTCGAAATCCTGGTCGCGCTTTTTTTCTTGCAGCTCTGCAAGATCAGGCATCTCTTCCCGGCACGGGCCGCACCAGGTTGCCCACACATTGAGGAGGACAACCTTACCGGACCAATCTTTCAAGGTCATCGGTTCGCCGGATGCCCCTTCAAAAGCAAGAGTTTCAAGCGGCACAGGTTTATCTGCAATCACCATCGTCGCAACATCACCGGTTGCGGCAGCTTTCAGATTGGCTTTCTGTGTATCGCTCAGCGCGCACGCATCAGCCTGCGTCACAGGCTCGCCATTGCCAGAAAGACCGCCAATCCCGTATAGGAACACCGCTCCGGCCGCCATGCCGAGAACCAAAGCAAGACCGATGATCAGAGAATTGCGCATATCGTTCCTTGTCGCCTTTCCTTCTTTCAACCTGGCTTACGGCCGCTTTGATTTTTATAAGATGCGATCCGTACCGGGCTTTCTGCGAGTGCATTCATGACCGAACAAACCACCCCGAACGATCCTTCCGCTTCCGGTAACAAGATGTGGGGCGGACGTTTCGCCAAAGGCCCCGACCTGATCATGGAAGAGATCAATGCTTCGATTGATTTCGATCGAAAGCTCGCCGATCAGGATATCCGCGGGTCCATTGCTCACGCCACCATGTTGATGAATTGCGGCATCATTTCAACGCAGGACCATGAGAAAATCGTCGAGGGGCTGAACAAAATTTCGTTAGAAATCAGCGAAGGCCGCTTTGAATTTTCGCGCGCGCTCGAGGACATTCATATGAATGTGGAAGCGCGCCTGAAAGACCTCATCGGGGAGCCGGCCGGCCGCCTTCACACCGCACGTTCGCGGAATGATCAGGTTGCGACGGATTTTCGGCTTTGGGTTCTCGATACGATTGACACGCTCGATGAACAATTGCGCGATCTTCAGCGCGCCTTTGCCGAATGCGCCAAGGAAAACACAAAGACGATCATGCCCGGCTTTACGCATCTCCAAACGGCACAGCCAGTGACTTTTGGACATCATATGCTTGCCTATGTGGAGATGATTGCCCGCGATCGCGGCAGGTTTCAGGATGCAAGACGCCGGTTGAACGAATCGCCTCTCGGCGCGGCTGCGCTGGCCGGAACGCCCTTTCCAATCGATCGGAGCATGACGGCAGAAGCCCTCGAATTCGACCGTCCGTGCGCAAATTCACTCGACGCAGTGTCAGACCGCGATTTTGCCCTTGAAGCGCTTTCTGCAGCTGCCATCACCGCAACGCACCTGTCCCGCTTTGCAGAGGAACTCGTCATCTGGTGCTCCGCGCAATTCGGTTTTGTAACGCTGTCCGATGCCTTTTCGACCGGATCGTCAATCATGCCGCAAAAACGCAACCCGGACGCCGCTGAACTTGTGCGGGCAAAAACGGGACGGATCATCGGTGCGCTCAATGCGCTTCTCATTGTCATGAAAGGTCTCCCGCTCACCTATTCGAAAGATATGCAGGAAGACAAAGAGCAAACCTTCGACGCCCTCGAAACCTTGTCTCTCGCCATCGCCGCCATGACCGGCATGGTGAGAGATCTCGAACCAAACGCAAAGGCTCTGAAGAAAGCTGCCGCACACGGCTACTCAACCGCAACGGACCTTGCCGACTGGCTCGTCCGGGAACTCGGCCTTCCCTTCCGCGATGCCCACCATGTGACCGGGCGCATTGTTGCGGTTGCCGAAGAGAAGGGCGCCATGCTGCACAAACTCTCCCTTGCGGATATGCAGGCGGTTGAACCACGCATCACGGAGGCTATCTTTGACGTCCTTTCGGTTGAAAAATCAGTCGCAAGCCGCACAGTTTACGGTGGAACGGCACCCTCGAATGTCGCCAAACAGGCCCGCCGCTGGTTGACGGCGCTCGACCGCGAGGTCAAAAAGGCGTGATACGGGATATGGAATGCCCGTTCGGGGATACCAAGAATGAGAACCGCGTCCATCTTAGTTGCTTTAACAGCCGTAACGCTCGTGCTGTCCGGGTGCGGTCGAAAACCCGAATTGCGTGAACTCGAAGCACCTCCGCCGAACCGCGCGGAAGCCGAAGTCGCGCCAGCATTGGAAGGCGAAACAATCGACGGCCTCGAAGACGGACAGCAATCCGTTGAGCGGTCGCGACCTAAACGCCGCATTTTCCTCGACTATCTTCTTTAGGGCCACCAGACATGCATCACTTCGCCTATCGCAACGGCGTCCTTCACGCCGAAGGTGTTCCCCTTCCGGAAATTGCAGATGCAGTCGGAACGCCGTTCTACTGCTATTCGACCGCAACGCTTGAGCGCCATTACCGTGTCTTCTCGGAAGCCTTCGATGGAATTGATACCCTCGTTTGTTACGCCATGAAGGCGAATTCCAATCAGGCCGTTCTTAAAACCCTCGCGAGGCTTGGATCCGGCGCTGATGTTGTTTCGCTGGGCGAATTACGCCGGGCACTTCTTGCAGGGATCCCTCCTGAAAAAATCATGTTTTCAGGCGTTGGAAAAACCCGCGCGGAACTCGCCGCCGCTCTTGAGGCGGACATCCTGTGCATCAACCTTGAATCGGAGCCGGAACTCCACCTCTTAAGCGAGGTGGCGCGGGAAATGGGCAAAACCGCTGCCGTCTCCTTTCGGATCAACCCAGACGTCGACGCCAAGACTCATGCGAAGATCGCGACCGGAAAATCGGAAAACAAATTCGGCATACCGTGGAAGGACGCACGCAGGGTCTATGGTGAAGCCGCCGCGCTTAAGGGGATCCGCCCAACCGGTCTCGACATGCATATCGGCAGCCAGATCACCGATCTGCAACCCTTCGATGACGCCTTCTCGCGTCTTGGCGCCTTGATCGCAGACCTTCGCTCAGACGGCCATCCGATCGACCACGTCGACCTGGGTGGTGGTCTTGGGATTCCTTACAAGCACGACAATGAGCCGCCGCCAGACCCTGTTGCCTATGCCCAGATCGTTCGCCGCCATGTGGAAGACCTTGACGCAAAAGTCATTTTTGAACCAGGTCGCCTGATTGCCGGAAATGCGGGAATTCTGGTCGGTGAGGTCCTTTATGTGAAAAAGGGCGAAGCCAAGACCTTCATCATCGGAAACGCGGCCATGAACGACCTCATCCGGCCGACCCTTTATGACGCGCACCACGATGTTCTTCCGGTCAGAGAAGCTGAAGTCGCGGCGCCACGGGCAATTGCCGACATAGTCGGTCCGGTCTGTGAGACGGGTGACTATCTTGCTCTCGACAGATCGCTTCCGACGCTTCAACCGGGCGATCTCTTTGCCGTTATGTCGGCAGGCGCTTATGGCGCTGTTCAGGCGGGCACCTACAACACACGTGCGCTCATCCCGGAAGTGATGGTCAACGATGACGCATATCATGTCATACGCCCGCGGGTTGATATCGAAGAGGTCATTGCAATGGATAGTCTGCCAGACTGGTTCGCATGAACGCGAATAGATAAGCAGTGCTCAATCCAGGGCTTTGTTGAGGGTCAATCAGATGGATGCAACCTTGCGCAGGAATGCATCCACCTTGTCGTTGAGCGCATCGGTGTGTCCCGACACTTCCCCGGAAACCTGGGCAACATTCTTCGCAGACGTTCTGGTCTCTTCGGCAGACGTCCCCACCTGATCAATGTGGGTCACCACGTCCCGCGTCGCCTTGAAGGCAACTTCCGCGCCTTCATTGATTGTGCTGGTCGTTCGTTGCTGCGTCCCTAGTGCATCCATCATTGTCGACGTTCGCTCCGACGCGCGTGCAATCGTCTCCACAATAGAGTTCATGGCGGAGGCCGCCCGTCCTGTCCGGGTCTGCACATCCTCTACGTTCCCGATGATCTGATCGGTTGCTTTAGCCGTCTGTTCGGCAAGTTCCTTGACCTCACCAGCGACCACAGCAAAGCCCCGACCAGCTTCGCCGGCCCGGGCAGCCTCGATCGTAGCGTTCAACGCCAAGAGATTGGTTTGCTCCGCAATCCCCTGAATGACTGAGACAATTTCACCGATTTTCTCAGCCGTTTCAGCGAGTTCCATGACCTCCGCATTCGTCCGTTCGGTCTCGGTCGTCGCTTGCTGCATCACATCTGTGGCAAGCCGTGCCTCATCAACAAGAGCGTTCAGATTGACGCCGACTTCCTGAGCTGCCCGAACCACTTCCTGCGCGTTCGTGCTGGTACTTTCCGAAGCCTGAAAGACGATATCGACTTTCTCGCCGGTGCGATCGGCTGCATTTTGAAGACTTTCCGAGGTATCGGTGAGCGTCGTCATTCCGGAACGTACGGTATCAAGAGCCTCGACTGTTTCCTGGCGAAACTCTCCGACAAGGACATCCATTGCCCGTCTGCGATCTTCCAGCGCCTGCAAACGTCCGCGCTCGGACCGTTCGGTCTGTTCGACGACCCGATCACGAAAGTCTTCAACTGCCCTTGCAATCTCACCAATTTCATCGCGGGACGTCGCGTAAGGTATTTCGCCCTTAAGAAGAGCATCACCGTCACCCAGCCCATCACGATCGTCGCCGAGGGCCGCGATCCCAGCCTTCAAACCGAAGACTTTCGACAAGACACTCCTGTAGCTGAAAAGGGCGACTAGAAGACCAACTGCAATCATCAAAACAATCATTCCACCCAGTAGCGCGATCCGTATCTCCAGCCCACGGGCCATGGCATCAAGTTCGGCGCGTGCCATCCGGCTGACAGATCCCCACAAGGTATCGATACCTGCAACGAACGCCACATACGCTTCTTCGAATGCGGCTGTGTCCAAATCTGAGCCAGCGCCCGCTTGCTCCAGTGAAAATGAAAGCCTTTGCGCCCCACCTTGAAACCTGTTGTTCGCGGCCCCAAAAATCTGCAGGGACCGTTCAAGGTCGGGCATGGACGCAATGCCAAACTCTTGCCCGCTTTGATCCAATCGGTCTCTAATCTGATCGGCGGTCACCTTGAACATGCCAGCAGAGACCAGGAAATGCATCAAATCGGCAAATGCGATCTGATCACTTTTCGCAAGGTTGCCTCTAATGACTTCAAGCCCTGCAACGCGTCGCAGAAGTTCGGGAAGTCGAGCTGCTACAAGCCCGGTCAGAAAGTTCGTTTTGGGGTCGGGCGTTGCAAGAAGACCTGTCTGTTCGGCAAGGCAATTGGAGAGCGTCGCTCCCTCACTGATACCGTAACCATTCACCGTTTCTAAAAATGTCTGCTCCCCGGTCACAACGCATGAATGAACGACCGGAACGCGTTCAAGCGGAAGCAGGACACCGCGGTAATTGGCGCCTTCTCTCTTCTGCGCGATCGCCACATGAACCGGCCAGAGTGCCTCGATCACGTCAAGAGCATTCTGTTCTTTGCGAATGATCTGATAGTCTCTGTAAAGATCTCCGAAAATTAAAAAACCCAGTGTCAGGATTGGCCCCACCAGGACCCAAAATATGATTATCAGGTTCGATTTTATGGAGAATCTGGTCATGGCAAATAGTACGGTTTTCGTAATTTTGCCGGACGTTAGAATTGTTTGGTTAATTTTTAATTGAGGTTATTTTCTTGAAATCACAGTGATTTACTGAGAAAAGGCCGCTTCCGTGAACACGGAAACGGCTACTCTTCA
>JBCDCU010000190.1:0-7565 GCA_039181265.1 Pseudomonadota bacterium
GCGCACCTCACGGATATATGAGGTGCTGGGACAAAAGTCGTGTTCATTCGCATAAAGTCGAAATCACATTCATGTGGGTTTTTCGTGATGAGTCACGAAGCATCGTTCTTTCCGTGTGCTTTGGGAAAAGGCGGTGTTGGCTTCAGAAAGCGCGAAGGTGACGGTAAAACACCCGCCGAGACGTTACGCCCTTTGTACGTTTTGTACAGGGCGGACAGGATTTTGCGCCCAAAATCGCAACTTCCGATACGCGCAATCGGCAAGGATGAGGGGTGGTGCGATGATGTGAATGACCGCAACTACAATAGAATCGTCCGGTTGCCCTATAGCGCGTCGCATGAACAGCTTCACCGCGATGATGCGCTTTATGACATAGTCGTCGTTCTTGATTATAACATCCGACCCCGGATCAAGGGGCTGGGCAGTGCCATTTTTCTTCATCTCGCCAGGCCCGGTTTCCTGCCGACCGAAGGGTGTGTCGCTGTTCACATAAATGTGATGCATCGCTTGTTGGAGCGCATGACCCCAAGGACAAAATTCCGCATCGAACCCTGAAAACCACCTTCAAGGGTTTAGGTGCGATCACGTGCACCGAATATTGCGCTGCCAACCCGCACATGTGTCGCGCCGCATGAAATTGCGATCGGAAAGTCGGCTGACATTCCCATGGAAAGATCCGAAAGACCGCTTTCACGCGCGTATTCCGCAAGAAGTGCGAAATGATCCCGGGGATCCTCATCAATGGGTGGAATGCACATCAAACCGCGAACTGAAAGATTGTGTACTGTCCGGCAGCGCTCCACGAATGCGCGAGTTTCCTCCGGCATGACACCCGCTTTTTGCTGCTCACGCCCGGTATTGACCTGAACAAAGACGTCCAATTTCCGGCCCTGGCGCTCCATCTCCGCAGAAAGGGCCTTGGCAATCTTGTCGCGATCAACCGTGTGAATGACATCGAAAAGCGCGACAGCATCAGACGCCTTGTTGGATTGCAGGGGACCAATCAAATGAAGCACCGCATTCGGATACTTGGCTTTGAGGTCAGGCCACTTTTTCTGGCTCTCCTGAACGCGGTTCTCGCCAAAATGCGTTTGGCCAGCGCCGAGGACAGGCTCGATCCGGTCCGCACCAAAAGTCTTCGAAACTGCTATGAGCGTAATATCGGATCTGTCACGGTTCGATGCATTGGCTGCCGCGTCAATTTCACGATACACATCCTCAAGGCTTGTCATATCCGCCAGCATCCTCACAATTCCTTCGATAAGACACCGCCATATAGAGCTGGGAGGCAATTTGCCAGCCTATCCTTCACCCGTCTTATTCTCAGGTTGATTCTATGCCTGATTTCTGTTGAAGGTCTTGCAAAATGAATGAGCGAGCTAACCAACCTGCAATGATTTCCGAGCGCTACAACCCCGGAGCTGCCGAACCAAAATGGCAGTCGGTCTGGGATGAGAACGGCACTTTTGTGACCGAAAACCATGACCCCCGTCCGAAATATTATGTCCTCGAGATGTTTCCCTATCCCTCGGGTAGGATCCATATGGGCCATGTCCGAAACTATACGATGGGTGACGTGGTGGCCCGTTACAAACGGGCTAAAGGATTCAATGTCCTGCATCCAATGGGTTGGGACGCATTCGGTATGCCTGCGGAAAACGCCGCGATGCAGAACAAGGTCCACCCGAAAGAATGGACTTACGAAAACATCGCAAACATGCGGGCTCAGTTGAAGGCGATGGGTCTTTCCCTCGACTGGTCGCGGGAATTTGCGACATGCGATGTGGATTACTATCACCGCCAGCAGCAGCTCTTCCTGGACTTCTTCGAAAAAGGCATCGTTTATCGGAAAGAATCGAAGGTCAATTGGGACCCCGTCGATCAGACGGTGCTTGCCAATGAACAGGTTATTGACGGCCGAGGCTGGCGATCAGGTGCCGTCGTTGAACAGAGGGATCTGACCCAATGGTTCTTCAAAATCAGCGATGAAAGCGAAGATCTCCTTGAAAAACTCGATACTTTAAAAGAATGGCCGGAAAAAGTTCGTCTGATGCAGCGCAACTGGATCGGACGCTCCGAGGGCCTCAGGATCCACTTCGAGTTTTCGGGCCCCAAACCTGCAAACCATGAATCAATAGAGGTCTTCACCACCCGTCCGGATACCTTGTTCGGTGCAAGCTTCATGGCTCTTTCGCCCGAGCATCCGATCGCCGCAACAATTGCTAAAGACGATCCCGCGCTGCAGGACTTTGTCGAAGAGTGCCGTCGACTGGGGACGAGTGTTGCCGCCTTGGAAACTGCTGAGAAAAAGGGTTACGCAACAGGGTATTCGGTACGCCATCCATTCGTGGAAAACCAGGAATTGCCAGTCTATGTCGCAAACTTCATCCTCATGGATTATGGCACAGGCGCGATCTTTGGGTGTCCGGCCCATGATCAAAGGGACCTTGATTTTGCAAGAGCATACGGTCTTCCGGTTCGACCCGTCGTGGTTCCAGAAGGCACCGAACCGGAAAGCTTCGAAGTCGGCGACGTTGCGTTTACCGAAGACGGACTGCTGGCAAACTCAGAATTTCTCGATGGGTTGACCATTGAAGAGGCCAAGGAAGAGGTTGCGAGCCGCCTTGAAACACGCACGGTTTCAGAAAAACCCGCTGCCACCCGCCAGGTGAACTTCCGCCTTCGCGATTGGGGAATTTCACGTCAACGCTATTGGGGATGTCCAATCCCGATTGTCCATTGCGATACCTGCGGTGTGGTGCCAGTCAAATCGGAAGATCTCCCGGTTAAGCTTCCGGATGATGTCGTGATCGACCGGCCGGGCAATCCGCTGGATCGTCATGATGAATGGCGGAATGTCGCTTGCCCGAAATGCGGAAAACCAGCCCGTCGTGAAACCGACACCATGGATACATTCGTCGATTCATCCTGGTATTTTGCAAGGTTCACGGATCCCAAAGCGGACGATCCGACAAATCCGGAAGTCGCCAATGCCTGGTTGCCGGTTGATCAGTATATTGGCGGGATCGAACACGCGATCCTTCACTTGCTTTACTCCCGGTTTTTCGCGCGGGCGATGAGCAAGACCGGCCATCTTGCAGTTGATGAACCGTTCAAGGGCCTTTTCACACAGGGAATGGTGACCCACGAGACCTACCGAACCGACACCGGCGATTGGAAAAGCCCAGCTGAACTGCGATTTGAAGATGTCGACGGGACCCGCCGAGCATTTGACAGAGAAACTGGCGAGGAAGTCTCCATTGGCGGTATCGAAAAAATGTCGAAGTCCAAACGCAACACCGTCGATCCGACTGATATATTGGAGACGTTCGGTGCAGATACAGCGCGGTGGTTTATGCTGTCGGACACTCCGCCAGAACGTGACCTTGAATGGACATCAAAAGGCGCGGAAGGAGCGTTTCGCTTTGTCCAGCGCGTTTACCGGTTATTTTACGAATTTCAAAACCTCAATCCTGAGGTCAAGGAAATGTCCAATTTCGGCTCCGATGCACTCGAAATTCGGAAGGCCGCGCATGCAGCGCTGGCCAATGTCGAATCGGACATCGAAAAGCTTGGCTTCAACCGGGCGGTTGCCCGCATCTATGAATTAGTGAACATCCTCGGACGCATCGAGCTTACCGCGGATATGAAAGAGGATGTGCTTGCTGCCTATTCTGAAGCATTGACCATTCTTGCCAACATCATGGCGCCGATGACCCCTCACTTGTGTGAAGAGTGCTGGTCACTGCTTGGATCAAAAAGTTTGTTGGCTGAGGCCCCATGGCCAACCTGCGATCATCAACTTCTGATTGAAGATCTGATAACGCTTCCCGTTCAAGTTAACGGCAAGAAGCGCGGAAGCGTGACAGTGGCTGTGGACGCAGACCAACAAAGCGTTGAAGATGCTGTTCTTGCGGAGGACTTCGTTCAAAAAGCACTGGACGGCAAGCCGCCGAGAAAGCTAATCGTGGTACCGAAGCGGATCGTCAACGTCGTGGTATAGGAGTTCCGACGAACCGAATACTTCGCTCGGAGTTTCATTTGAGATCGTATCGAACAATCTTCGTTATCGGATTGGGCCTGTCCGCAGCCCTCCTTTCGGCATGCCGCGTTGAGCCGCTTTATGGGAGTGAACCAATTGCCCGTGAGGCGACTGCGTCTGTCGACGAAAGCAGTGTCCAGGAAGAGCTCCGTTCGATCGACATTGCACCGCCTCAAAGCAGGATTGACCAATTGGTGCGCAACGAATTGCAGTTTTCGCTGACGGGAACAACGCAAGAAACCGGGTCACTTCCGTTCGAATTGGATCTCAAAACAAGAAAAAGTGTCCGCTCCGTAGGCATCAGCGATATCGATTTCGGACCGGCTGCCTTTTTCATAACTGTTTCTGCCGATTATGTTCTTCGCGATCGTCGGCTGGCCGCACCAATCGCTCAAGGTACCCAGGCGGGGACGGCAAGTTTCGACCGCGTTGACCAGGAATTTGCCAATATTCGCTCAGAAAAAGACGCGGAAGAACGGGCTGCCAAGACCGCCGCGCTGAAACTCCGCCAGGCACTTGCGATCGCCCTGGCGAGCAGGGGCAACAACTAAGCTGGAGATAGATCTTGCAACTTAAAGCGAGTGAAATCGACGCCTATATCAGAAATGTTGCAGGCTACCATCGCGTAATACTGATTTACGGTCCCGATCAGGGGCTGGTTTCGGAACGAGTCAATCAGCTTCAACGCAACGTCCTTGCCGGAAACGAAGATCCGTTTGCTGCCCTGACCCTTGATTCTGACGAGATCGCGGCGGACCCGGCCAGATTGATGGATGAAGCGGCAACGGTTGGATTGTTCGGCGGAGATCGCTTTATTCGCATTCGGATCCAGGGAAACCGGCCCATCACCAAATCTATCCAGGCTGCGCTCGATCAAGATCAACTTGACGCAAAAATCGTGCTTGATGCCGGTAACCTTCGAAAAGGTCATCAACTGAGGGCACTCATTGAGCGGGACAAAAAGGCGGTCGCAATTCCCTGTTATGCGGATGATGAACGCAGCCTGCGTCGCCTGATCGAAGATGCCTTCAGCAAGAACCAGATTATCGCTGACCAGGAAGCCATAACGACCCTGATCGCCCATCTTGGCGAAGATCGACGCACCACCCGTAACGAAGTTGAAAAGGTCTGTCTTTATGCTGGCGAGGGAGGCCGTCTGACGGCCGCCGACGTTCTTATGCTGGTCGGTGACGCTTCCAGTAATCTGGTGGATGAGACTGTCGACAATATCCTGATAGGAAACGTCGAGGCTGGCCTCAAGAGTTTTCGCAAAGCCATTCTTTTAGGTCAGGATGGCTTTCAAACCGCATCAGCACTGCAACGGCACCTCCTGCTGCTCAATATCAAATGCGAGGACTACGAGAACGGAAGCTCTGCGAAAGCAGTTGTCGACCAGATGCGCCCGCCAGTTCACTTCTCCAGAAAGCCTGTTGTCATGCAGCAGATTCAACTCTGGTCGACGAGCGACATCGAACGAACACAAAATCAGGTTTCAGAGGCAATCATTCAGTCAAGAATGAAACCGAACCTGGCGGTATCAATCATTGAGGGAATCTTGGTGCGTATAGCTACGATGATCCGCGCAAAAAACAGAAAAAACGCACACGCAAGAATCAACTAGACCGGCTCTGCTGATCAATCGCAGATTGATTCAGCCTTGCAGCAAACGGATTAAACCATCGAGCTGTTCAAGGCTGCGGTACTTCACCTTGAGCTCGCCCTTTTCACCCTTTGAATCGATCGTAACAACCAATCCAAGGTGATCAGACAATTGACGCTCCAACGCGACGGTATCAGGATCCTTTTCAGCCCTCGCGCTTTTCGATGGCTTCCGACCCGCCGATTTTGCGGATAGCGCCTCAGCGTGGCGAACGGTCAAACCACCTTCAACAATCTGGTTTGCTAGCTCTTCCGGGTTTTCCGCAGTAATCAATGTGCGGGCATGCCCAGCAGTCAACTTACCCTGGGCGATATAATCCTTCACACTATCCGGCAGACGGAGCAGCCGCATCATATTCGCGACATGCGAACGGCTTTTTCCGATTACGTCAGCTAGGTCATTCTGGCTATAATTGTATTCCCGCGCGAGTTGGTCGTATCCCAATGCTTCTTCGATCGCATTAAGGTCAGCACGCTGAACGTTCTCGATAATCGCAATTTCGAGGGCTTCCTGATCGGAAACCCGATGGATGAGAACCGGGACTTCGTGCAATCCCGCCATCTGGGCCGCGCGCCAGCGGCGCTCACCCGCGATGATTTCAAATCGATCATCATGACCCTTGGGATCAGGACGGACAATGACCGGCTGAAAGATCCCCCGCTCCTTGATCGAAGAAGCGAGATCCGAAAGCTCGTCAGCAGCAAATTCCTTGCGCGGATTGCGAGGATTGGGAGTCAGAAACTCAATTGGAACCCGACGCTGGTTACGCGCGGCTTCAACTGCAGAGTTTTCGTTATCGATCTCTCCGATAAGAGCGGCAAGACCGCGCCCCAAACGCCGTTGGGTAGGCTCTTTCTTTTGCGCTTCAGCCATTCCGTCACCCTTCCCCTTAAGACCCAACCTTGGTTGCTTCCTGATTGTTGGACTCAAATAACTTAAGCCGCCCGAAGCGCCCGTTCACGTTGAATGATTTCAGACGCAAGCTTCAGGTAAGCCTGACTACCAGAGCACTTAAAGTCATAGAGAAGTGCCGGCTTTCCGTAGGATGGCGCCTCAGAAATACGGACATTCCGCGGAATGACCGTGTCATACACCTTTTCGCCCATATATTCGCGCACGTCAGCAACCACCTGACCAGAGAGATTATTGCGACTATCAAACATGGTCAGAACAATCCCATGGATTGATAGACCGGGATTAACGGACCTTTTTACCTGCTCGACTGTTTTCAGAAGCTGGCTCAAGCCTTCAAGTGCGAAGAATTCGCATTGCAAGGGAACCAGAACGGAATGCGAGGCAGCCATAGCATTGACGGTGAGAAGATTCAGTGACGGAGGACAATCGACGAGAATGTAATCAAACGGCACCCCTTCCCCGTCGACGACACCCGCTCGGATAGCGTCCCGCAACCGGTAAACCCGATCAGCCTCATCGGCAATTTCAAGCTCCACCCCGAGGAGATCCAATGTGGACGGTGAAACGCTGAGCCGCGGAACATCTGTCGCAACGACTGTTTCGGTGAGCCCGCTCTCTCCAACGAGAACACTGTAGGTGGAAACCTTGCGGCGCTCCTGATCGATACCGACACCGGTACTGGCATTGCCTTGCGGATCAAGATCGACAATCAGGACACGCTCACCGATAGCCGCCAAAGCTGTTCCAAGATTGATAGCCGTCGTCGTTTTACCAACGCCACCTTTTTGGTTTGCAATCGTAATCACACGGGGGATTCCGTTTGTCGCAGTCATCGACCTTATCCTTTACCCTTGATACGCGATCAGCCTTTTTCCCGAATATTTCTGACTTCAACGATAAATCCGTCGTCGGAAGAGGCATTCTCATGTTTTACCAGATCAAAACACC
>JBCDCU010000191.1:0-7493 GCA_039181265.1 Pseudomonadota bacterium
AATCCCGTGGGACAAGCTTTTCGGCTCCTTCCACGACGGAACTGTTGAGGCGGATGCCAGGATGAAAGAGCGGCGGCGCCGGTTGATGGGGCTCGCTCTTCCTCGCCGTTCACTGTCTCATCAAACTCGCAGGGTGATTTCGCTCACCCCATCAACCGGCGCCGCCGCTCTTTCATCCTGGCATCCGCCTCAACAGTTCCGTCGTGGAAGGAGCCGAAAAGCTTGTCCCACGGGATTTCCAGCGAGCCGTAATTGCACTCGAAATAGCGGTGGTGCATCTGGTGGTGGAAGGTGCCGAGTTTCAGGCGGTTTTCATCCTTCGCCAGAAGCCCTTCGAAGCCGGAATGGGTCGTCACCGCCGTCAGCGTATAATATTGCATGTGAAAGAGGATATGCACCGGGTGGGCGGCGACCACAAAGTGGATCAGGACCGTCCCGAGATAAATCACATGTTCGACGGGATGCATGGAAAGCCCTGACCACGGCCCGACATTGATGTTGCGGTGGTGGAGCGCGTGGAAATTTCGGTAGAGAACCGGCACGTGCAACAAACGGTGGATCCAGTAGAAGTAAAAACTCTCCCAGATTGGGATAAGCAGGAAGAGCGCCACGAACCAGACCGGGTTTGCCGCAAAGGTCAAAACCGGAGCATAGCCGTTCGCCATGGCCCAGAACATTAGGACTTCATAGGCCGTCCAGATCGTGACGCCGCTTGCGAGCGTCCAGAAAACATTATCGCGGATCTGCCCGCCCAACGTGAATTGCTTGCCGGTCTTCATGAGCGGCCGGGCATCATATCTGAGCCGCTCTCCCTGTTTTTTGAACGTATAGAAATAAAGGTGCAGCGAGCCCGCAACCGCGATCATCAGCAAGAGATTGCGGATATAGATTTCAAGCACCCAGCCCCAGGCGAGCGTTTTGGTTTCTTCAAGCGGCGGCTGGAACCAATAAAACGAGACGAAGGCGATCGCGACAATGATCAGCTTTTCGGTGATGAGAAACCAGGAGTTCCAGATCCAGGCGAGGATCTCGAGAGGCCGCCAGGGCCAGCGGAAGAGCGGCGAGACCGGGATCGGAACATTGGGCACGTGGTTCCAGCCCTTGAGGGCGGGATCCTGGGTTTTCTCGATATCTGCGTCGGACATGGGTGCCACCCCTTCCGTCTTGGTTCCAGGTTTCGGCGTTCCGGGGAGGATTTGGTCCCCAAACGCCGAAGATGAGGATACGTCGTGTTCGTCTTAAGTGCCTAGCGGAAAAAGGAGGGCGGCGCGGGGATCGGGTTTCCTCACCTCCCTCTCGCATGCGGGACGTCTGCCCTGGGCCCCGGGTCGGAGCCCGGGGAACGAGGTTGGAAGAGTGTGGCCATCTCGAACATCGCAATTCGGGCCGCATGGATGCACTGAACACCAGCGTCCCAGGCCGCTCTCGAAACTTGAGTCCGTAATCCAGTGAAAAACTCCGGTTGTTCAGTTTTGAGCTTTACCCTCCATCCGGTGCGCAAGCATCGGATTGCGCCCGTCCCGCCCCGAACGGGCGGGCGCACACGCCCACCCTCGGGACGAACGCATTCCTCATGTCAGGGCAAAGAAAGCAGACGTTTTTCTGCGATACTCCGTCCCATTCGTTTGTTGCGTGCCCGTTGAGGGCTTTGGCTGGCCCCCGGCTTCCCGGTTCAAGCCCGGGACAAGCTTTGCCCGGGGATGCTGTGGCGGCGTATGGGGCTACTTCCGAACATTCATCCGGTGTGCAAGCGCCGGATTGTGCCCGTCCCGCCCGCTCTTTGAGTTCTTTGGGGGAGCGGGCGCATTCGCACCCATCCTCGGGCCGAACGCATTCCTCATGTCAGGGCATGCACAGACTCTGGCCGGGCAGGCTGTTGATGGTATGGGGCTTGCCCTGCCAGCATCTTCCTTGCGGGCGCTTCGCATTCGGAGTTGACGGCAGCAAGGATCTTCGCATCTGCAGTCCCGGGCCCAGAATACAAAGGAGGGCCGGGATCCAGTCACAAGGCTGCCGCTCATTACATGGTTTGGTTTGTTCCCATCCGGTGCGCAAGCGCCGGATTGCGCCCGACCCGCCCCAACTGGGCGGGCGCACACGCCCACCCTCGGGCCGGTCGCGATCCTCATGTCAGGGCAAAGAAAGCCGACGTTTTTCTGCGATACTCCGTCCCATTCGTTTGTTGCGTGCCCGGTGAGGGCTTTGGCCGGACCCCGGCTTCCCGGGTCAGGCCCGGGACAGGCACGCCGGGGAACGGAGGGGGTAAATCGAGCCATTCAACGGACACCACTCTTTGGGGTGCAGGTAATCGAACCGCCTTATCGATGCCCCACTTCACCCACCCTTCCTGTCCGCCATAAAATCCGAGATCAGCTGGAAATATCCAGGAAGAAGCGCGTGGAGGCGCTTGGTGCCGTCAGGGCTTAGAGATAAACGCTTCCACCTCTTATCATCCTCGTCCGGGGAAACGGTGAGAAGCCCCGCATCCATAAGCGATTGCACGGCGCGGGTGAGAACCGGTTTCGAGACGTCCAGCCGCTCAGCCACCTCGCCCTGATATAGCCACGGGCGCTCCGGTTCGCGGTCGATCACAATCATGATCAAAAAGCGCAATTGCGAGAGATTTTCCGCCTGAAAATACTGGTCGATCCGGCGGACGAGAACGCTTGCATCCCGCATCATGATCAATGCGGTTTCAATGGCGTCCTCATCGCCAGCCTCAAGTGTCGTCACATAGCCTTCGATCATCTGCCTGGTCGGCAGATCCTTCAAAAAGAACATTCCGGATTATCCAAGAAGCGAGAGCTTTTTTATCTTCGGCGGCTTGGCAAGCCAGTTTTCATATTGAGCGAAGACGGCCGCCGTATAGGGTTTCGCATAATGGTCATCGAGCGCGCCTTGATCATCCCATTCCTCGAACAAATAGATCGCCCCCGGCTTCACGCCCTCAAGGACCGTGAACGACCGGCATCCACTCTCCTTCCGGGTCTCTTCCACAATCCCCATAATCGCGTCGCGGGCATCAGCAAGATGTTCCGGTTTCGGCGTGATTTCGGCAAAAATGAAGAGGCTATCGGTCATGGCAATCTCCTATTGTTAGCATGATAACTAATAGGTCTGACTAACCACCTGTGTCAAGGCGGCCTTCGGCTGAAGGGTTCGATTGCGTTGCCTACGAAGGGCAATGGAGGTGATCAGACGCCCCTCACCCGACAATCATATGAAGCCGGGCCTTGATGAGTTCCCAGAAGAGGCGAAACGGGAATTTCCGATAGGTCGGCGCGTCATCAGGGTATGGCAAACCGGAGGTGCGGAAGCGGGTCATGTTGCGCATCTCGACGTTCGGAAGCGCCACGGGTGGAAGGTCGATCACGTCAAAGCGGTTCCGGAAGGTCGACGTCCAGTGGCCGGGGCCGAACTTCACATAAAGTGCTGAATGGCAGCATTTGGTGTAATAGCGGGTCGTGTGGGATTTCGCTTTCAGCTTATGGGCGGCGATCAATTTCTCGCCCTTCACGCAGCGGATTTTATCGTCGCGGTAGATCAGATAATCGGCGCCGCCATCGGCATCGAGCGCTGTCGGCGCATCGGGGAGCGCCTCGATTGCGCGCCCGCCCGCCTGGCAATCGTCGCAATAACAAACACCGGCAACGATCGGTTCGCCGACCGCCTCAAACGCCACTTGCCCACACGCACAGCGCATGGTCCTTACAATCTCCGTCAAAGAGCCCCCAAAGATCTCTTTCTTTTAAGATGGCGATTTTGCAGGGATTGATGTTTTGAACCATGCGGTTATTTGCCCGTAGTCAAAGTTGCGCACCCGTGCTTTTTGCAGGTCATGCTTTGAGATAGACGACTTCATCAGCGAAGCGTTTGAAGAGTGTCGCAATGGCGCCGTCGTGCCATCGGCGGACGGTGTCTTCCGAGCGGCCGTGGCGGGTGGCGAGCTTCCAATAGGGCACGCCGAAGGTGCGGGCGACGATGAGGTCCGAGCCGCGGCGGTCCTCGCTCTGGAGCCAGGTGAGCCATTTCAAAACGTCGAGATAGATTTCGACGTCGCGCGGGCTTGGGCGGAAGCGGTTGACGCGGGGCGTTTCCGGGCCGAAGCCGTCAAGCAGCTCCTTCAGCGTGACGATCCGTTCCGGGTCCATATCGCGGAAGGTCGCTGCTTTTCGAAGACCCTGATAGCGGCGGTCCGGGTCCGGCACGGCCTTCAAAGTGAGGATTGCCCGCTGGATGAGTTTCAGGCAGGCGGCGCAGCCTTCCTTCGGGTCGATGGCGTTTGCCTCTTTCACGGCGATTTCCCGCAACAGATCGGTCATGCTTATTGCTCCTTTGCGCGTGGTTCCCGGGTTTTTGAACGGGTGAAACTTTAAGTGTTTGACGGGATGTTCCGGTCGCTCAGCGACTCGGATAGGGTCGGCAAACGCATTTCTGCCGCACATTTGTCTGCGGTATGGCGTGATCGTGTCGACCTTTGTTTTCCGTTATAGAATAATTGGTTATTTCGTTTTCTTAAGAAACGGAATGAACTTTCGTCTTGCATGATTTCCATAGATCGGACTTGGGCGGCTCTTGGCTGTTTTTGTCCGTTCCCGTGGGGTCGGCAGCGTGCATTCATGCTGTGAAGTGCGCTTTCAATGTCACATGATTCACGCAATGATTCACGATCCTTCCATGCGGTTCTTCAGATTCACAATCAAGGTGTTTCGACCGCCAGTCTCAGCCGGCTGCAGAGCTGATGCTCAAACACGCGACTGCGTGCCAACCGAGATTCCAAAAGGCCTACACAACCTTGCGCACCGCCGGTCTCCCCAAACCGGGATGCCATGTTATCCGGGCGACAGCCCGAAGCGCATGTGGGGTGCGTCGAAGGTGAGTTTTGTGCGGCCGCGCGAGGGGCCGTAGCGGGAGGCGAGAACGCCGATTTCGACAATCCGGGCGAGATCGGGCAGGCTTGCGGCGCCCACCTGAGAACAGAAGCGCTCTTCAATGCGGCGGCGCTCCTGGGTGTCGGTCGCAATATCAATGGCGGCAAGGCACCATTTGAAGGGCTGGTAGATATAAAGGGCGGCGTCGCAATCCTGAAGGCCGCCTGCCTTTCCGGGAACATCGGCTTCGATCGGGCGGGGATTGAGGCGCTTTGAGCCCTCGGCATTGCGCTGATCAAGCATAAAGATGGCGGCACCTGCCTCTTCGGCGGCGGATTTGAACGCCTGCAGGATCGAGGCTGCCTGACGTCCGGCATCGTCTGCCGGGCGCACGGGCGTGATCTTTTGCTGGTGATCTATGATGATCAGCGGGCCTTTGCTTGCGGTTCCGTTTCTCGGTTTGTGGCGCTTTGCGAAGAGGCGAATGCGGCGGATCAGATCCTCAGCCTTTGCCCCTGCCCGTTCACGCTCCACTTCGAGCGGCAGTCCGGTGAGTGTGCGGATTTCGGCATCGATCTGATCGAAGGCTTTCGGCGTCACGTCACCGCGCCGGATCTTGCCATACTCAAGGCCGAGTTTTTGACAGGCCATCTGGAGAAGCACCTGATCGGCCGTCTGATCGAAAGTGAGGATCAGGACCGGATGACCGGCATCAAGGGCGTAACGGACCACATGGAGGGTAAAGGAGGTCTTGCCCTCTTTCGGTGAGCCGATGAGCTTATAAAGATTGCCGAATTCCATCGGGCCTGAAACGATCTCGGCAACGCTTTGAAAGGGCCAGGAAATGCCGTCGGGCGTTCCTTTCTTATAGGCATCGGAAAGCGTGGCAATAAGCGTATCGCCCGTCGCCCGCATGGATTTTCTATCGCACTCAAATATCAGCCGTTCCCGAATATTATCAATGGAATGGTCGATTTTCTTCAACAAATCTCTCACCATCATATCGGGCGGTGCTAAGCGCGCTTCGCGGGCCAAATTGTCTGCGATCCGGATCATTTCGCGGCGATAATGGAGGGCGGCGATAAGTGCCGCATAATCTTTCGCGTGGGCGGTGCCGGGGGCGCCTGACACCAACCGAACGCAATAATCCGTCACGCTGATTTCGCCGATTTTGGTCACCGGCAGAAAGGCTTTGACGGTGATCGGATTGGCGACCTTCCCCGCCGCAATCAAACGCTCGGCAGCCTCATAAAGGGCGGCATGGATCGGTTCTGCGAAATAGTCCGCCTTCATGAACCAGGTTATCCGCTCGAGCGCGGCATTCTCGATCAGGATTGCGCCAAGGAGCGCCTGCTCGGCTTCCAGATTGACAGGCCCACACTCAGGTCCAGGCCCAGACTCGGGCATCGGCGCTGTCATGGATGTTGCTCCGCCGGATGGTTCAAAGAGGTCTGCCATCTCACGCATCGCGGAGGCTCCTCCAGATCGCCTCGATGCTCTCGGTTCCTTTTGAGTCTTTCAAAGGCTTCGTGCCGCGCTTCTGGTGATAAGCGCACCAGCGGCCGTTGTCGCGCTTCCTGCCGCACATCGGCGTCTCAAAGCCGTTGGAATCGTCTTCCCGGCGCACCCATGAACATTGATCGTCCTCAAGGTCGCGGAAGGTTGTGAGGGGTTGAAGATCCGGCTCGCCAGCAACACGGCGCTTATCCGGCTTCAGGAGGTCTTCAGGCATTGCGGGCTCGCGGTCCGGCTCCCTCGCCTCCTTGAGGCTCGGCGCGAGCTTCAAGGCCGGGGGGCGTGCAATCCGTGCCGGGCGGCTGCGCTTTGCTGCCGGCGGATTGGCAAGGCGGAGCTGATTGCGCCGCGCATAGCCAATAATCGCATTGCGGCTCACATCTTTGAGGCGCGCTGCGATCTGAGCGGCAGACAGCCCGTCGCGTACGCCTTCCCGGATTGCCGCAATCCGCTCGTCCTTGCTCATAACGCGCCAGGGCTTGTCGTAATCGACGGCCTTGGCTGCGGTCTGATCCGCGCGGGAAAAGACCGGGCCCGAAGGCCCGGCAAGGTTTTCCTCAGCGCTGAAGTCGGTCGCAGGTCCGCCTTCGGAAAGGCCGGAAGGCGGGGTCTCTGTCTTTTTATCTGATGGGTGTTTGGAAGGACTGTCTGGGGCGATCTCAATTTGTTTCATGATATCGGACCGCGCCATTTTCATCCTCCCTGTTCAGTATCCGTCACCGCCGGGATGCGAAATTTGCGTTGCATTGGCGATGATTTAGATGTAGGCGAGTCATCTGGTAATGTCAAGTTAACCTACGCAGGTGATTATCAGGCTGAGACTCAGTAAGGATGACCTACCTGCGAGGGAGCAGAAAGTCATGGAAACACAAGAAAACAGACCGCAACTCGGCGATATTTTGAAGGCAGCGCGAAAGCAGGCGCGGCTTACACAGGATGACGTCGCGCGGCATTTTCAGATCAACCGCGTCAGCGTCTCCAACTGGGAATCGGGCCAGACAAAACCCGATGCGACGAAACTTCCCGAGCTTGAACAGCTCCTCCATGTGGATCTCACGCCCCATATGACACCAGGCTGGGCAGAGATTGCGCGCAAGCACGGCGAAG
>JBCDCU010000192.1:0-7492 GCA_039181265.1 Pseudomonadota bacterium
ATAGAGCGCGCCATCCGGTCCGGTTTCAACATCGCGGATACGGCCGTATTCTCCTTCCAGGAGACGTTCTTCGCGAACGACTTTCTCGCCATCGAATTCCAGCCGTGCGAGAAGCTGGAATTTCAGGGCTGAGACGAAGAGGTTTCCGCGCCATTCCGGAAAAAGATCGCCATCATAGAAGCTCGACCCGGCCGGTGCAATTGATGGATCCCAATAATGAACGGGTTGTTCCATGCCTTCTTGCGCCACGCCGACACCGATTTTGGCTCCGGAATAATGTCGTCCATAGGAGATTACCGGCCAACCGTAATTCTTTCCGGCTTCCGGCAGATTCACCTCATCGCCACCACGTGCGCCGTGCTCGATTGTCCAAAGTTCGCCCGTATCAGGATGCAAATCCGCGCCTTGGACATTGCGGTGGCCGATCGACCATATCTCGGGAAGGGCGTCCTTGCCGTCAACAAAGGGATTGTCGGAGGGAATTGAACCGTCACGGTTTATTCTGACGACCGAGCCGGAATGATCAAAGGGATCCTGCGCGCTCGGGCGGTCAGCGCGATCGCCAAGCGTGATGAAGAGTGTCTGGTCCCGCGCAAAGGTGAAGCGCGATCCGAAATGCCGCCCGGAGCTGGTTTTCCGATTCTGTTGAAAGATGACCTCGGTATCGCTTAATCCCCGCTCGCCAAGCCTGCCTCGAAGGACCGCGGTTCCGTATCCGCCATCGCCAGGTTCTGAATACGAGATGTAAACCATCTGATTGTCGTTGAAGTCCGGATCGACCGCGACATCGAGAAGGCCGCCTTGCCCAACCGCAGCAATATCCGGAAGTCCTGACAGAGGATCGGAAAGTTGCCCATTTGCGAATAAACGCAGACGACCGCTCTTCTCCGTGATCAGAATGCGCCCATCAGGCAGAAACGCCATACCCCATGGGTTGGCGAGGGCGTTGGTCAGGACCTCAACGCGGAAGTCGTGTGCATCTGACGAAAACTGCCTGGTGTCGGCATGTGCGGTTTGGGTAGAGACTGTAATGAGAATTGCAGAAAAGAGACCAAGGAATGCGTATTTCACAATGAACCCCTTCGGTTGCAGGTTTTTGTAGAGTCTAAGTCGGTTGTTCGATCTCGCAAGGTCTGGCCCTGCTCAATAATGATATCCTTCGTTTCATCGGTAGAACCCAAAAAGGGCATGCGCAGGCATGGCTGGAAGCCACACTTACTGGCACCGTTTGGCGTCAGGTCACCTTTTTTGCAAGACGATCTTTCGGTGTTCAGCTCTCGCTTAGCGAGCTGCCGCTACATGTACAAGCGTTCGCTTTGCGGGACGCTCTCGTAAAGGCCCGCTACATACTCGCCATATCCGTTGTAGAGCAATGTGGGCACAAATTCTCCGGTGTGAAGAACCCGTTCGCGTGCCTGGCTCCAACGACGATGGGGCACTTCCGGATTGACGTTTGCCCAGAAACCATATTCCGCGGACTGCAATTCTTCCCAGAAACTCACAGGACGCTCGTCAGTAAAGCTTATCCGTACGATCGATTTGATGGACTTGAAGCCGTATTTCCATGGCACCGCCAGACGCAGCGGCGAGCCGTGCTGTTTCGCCATGGGTTTTCCGTAAGTTCCTGTTACCATGAAGGAAAGTTCGTTCATGGCTTCATCCATCGTGAGACCTTCAACATAGGGCCAAGGCTGGTATGTCGCACGTTGGCCGCTTGCCATATCGGGATCGTTGAAGGTTTCGAAGCGGACATATTTTGCCGATGACAACGGTTTTGCGAACTTCACCAGATGGGAAAGCTCGAAACCGGACCAGGGAATGGTCATCGACCAGGCTTCAACGCAGCGGTGACGATATAGTCTCTCTTCAAGCGGCATCTTGGCGAGAAGGTCATCGATTCCGACGGTTTTCTCTTCCTCGACCATCCCGTCGAAGGTAACTGTCCATGGCCGGATTTTCAGAGCCTGGGCTGCCCGGGCGATGCGCTTATGTGAGCCGAACTCGTAGAAATTGTTGTAGGAGGCATTCACGTCCTCCGGTGTCAGATCCCGGTCCAGTTTGTATTTTTCGTTTCGTTTAACGGGATAGAGGCCTGCGCTTGGATCGTCTTCGATCCCTGTTGGCACACCTGACGTGCTGCTTCCGAACAAAGACTGGAGAAAGCCCTGTGCACCCCCAGATTCCGCGCGAGCGGTTTGTGGAAGAAGCAGGCTTCCCGCGGCCAGTCCGCCAGCAGCGAGGAGCGCGCGGCGGTTAAGAAAGGCGCTTTCCGGAGTCGCCTGATTTTCCGGCAGTTCCCATCCACGGCGGCGTTTGATCAACATTGGTGTCTCCTGAGGAAAGGGTGTCGTTTCGCAATAGATACACCAGATGAGGTGAATATGCGTATAACTCGTCCTCGCACATTCACTCGAAACAGATCAATTCGACGTGAGTTAACGTTGGGTAATGAGCTATTTTACCTAAAGCACGCGCGTCATGTCGCGATGCGGTATGCCAGCGTCATCATAAACATCGCCGAAGGCCTCGAAGCCAAGCTTCTCATAAAATGGGATGGCGTGACATTGAGCACCGAGGAGTGCATTGCTGATGCCGTCAAGCGTTCGGGCATGGGCCAGCATTTCATTGATCAGTTTCTGGCCGATGGCGCGGCCCCGAAAAGCCCTCAATACGGCGATCCGCTGCAACTTCGCGGTGTTGTCAATCACCATAAGGCGCCCGGTTGCAATGTCCTCGCCGTCAACATCGTCTTTGACGAGGAAATGAAAGCACTCCTCGTCTTTACCGTCCCATTCTTCATCCGGCGCGACATTCTGCTCAATGACGAACACCGTACGCCGGATCCGTTGCGCCCGTTCGATAAGATCAGGCGCGTTGCCAATCTCAAATGTAATCTCGCCGGACATCTACGCCGACTTTAGCTCAGAGAGCCGCAGAACCGCTGGATGCGCTGACAGGCTTCGGTGAGCGCTTCGGTCGAGGTTGCGTATGACACCCGGAAATTCGGCCCAAGGCCGAAGGCCGATCCATGCACCACGGCGACACCTTCCGCTTCAAGAAGAGCGGTCACAAAATCCTCATCCGTATCGATCACTTTGCCTTCCGGCGTCTTCTTGCCGATCAGCGCTTGGATTGATGGATAGACGTAAAACGCGCCCTCCGGCATCGGACATTCGATGCCTTTCGCCTGGTTGAGCATTGAGACCACGAGATCGCGGCGTTTTTCGAAAGCGTCGCGGCGTTCCGGAAGGAAATCCTGCGTACCTGTGAGCGCTTCAACGGCTGCCCATTGAGCAATGGAGCAGGTGCCTGACGTGGATTGACCCTGGACCTTTGTCATTGCCTTGATGAGGTCCATCGGTCCCGCTGCATAGCCAATCCGCCAGCCCGTCATCGCATATGCCTTTGAGACACCGTTCATCGTCAGCGTCCGGTCATAGAGACCAGGTTCTACTTCAGCGGGCGTCGCAAACTTGAAATCGCCGTAGCACAGATGCTCGTACATATCGTCGGTCAGAATCCAGACATGCGGGTGACGCATCAATACTTCGGTCAATTCTTTCAACTCTTCGGCCGAATACGCGGCCCCTGACGGGTTGGACGGAGAGTTGAAGATGAACCATTTCGTTTTCGGCGTAATGGCCGCTTCAAGTGCATCCGCTTTCAATTTGAATGCGTCTTCAAGAGTTGTTTCGACAAAAACCGGTTCGCCGCCGTTCAAGAGCACCATGTCCGGATAGCTCACCCAATAAGGAGCCGGAATGATGACTTCGTCACCCGGATTGAGCGTTGCGGCAAACGCGTTGTAGAGGACTTGTTTTCCACCTGTTCCGACAATGACCTGGTCAGCCGTATAGGTGAGGGCGTTTTCGCGCTTGTACTTCTCAACGATTGCTTCGCGCAGTTCGATGATACCGGGTACGGCCGTGTATTTCGTCTCTCCGCGGTTGATGGCGGCGATCGCGGCTTCCTTGATGTTATCCGGCGTATCGAAGTCGGGCTCACCTGCACCAAGTGCGATCACATCCCGTCCGGCGGTTTTCAATTCGCGCGCCTTCGCCTGAACAGCAATAGTGGCGGAGGGTTTCACGCGCGAAAGCGTATCGGAAAGGAAAGCCATTTGAATTTGCTCCACGATCAGGTTTCGCCTGCAAAACAGGCATGTGTTTCAGAAGACTCAGTACGACGCCGAAGCCGCGTGCACAAGTCGGATCACGGCAACGGGACCATCATCTTTTCTGATTGAAGACTTCAACAATTGGAATGAGCCCAAGTGCAAGTATTAGGTTAGGTTCGATGGGACTATCGAATTGAGTCCGGATCTTTTGGGGAATGCCGATCAATGTACACACTCTACGACATGCAGGTCTCGGGCAATTGCTACAAGGTCAGGCTGATGCTGTCTTTGCTTGGGCTGCCTTTTGAAAGTGTGATGATCGCGCCGACACGTGGCGAGGCGGAAACCGATGCCATGCTTGAGCGGAATCCCAACGGCAAGGTCCCGATCCTTATGTTACCCGATGGTCGACCGCTAGCCGAATCCAATGCGATCCTGCTTTATCTGGCGGAGGGAGCCGATTTTCTGCCGGATGATCGCTTTGCCCGCGCGGTCGTCAATCAATGGCTCTTTTTCGAGCAATATAGTCATGAGCCGAACATTGCAGTCAGGATTTCATTGATGACGCTCCCGGAACGCGCGGATCAGGCGACTGAAGAGCGGATGGCGGCTTTACTCGACGGGGGAAATCGCGCGCTCTCAGTCTTAAACCGCCAGCTGGCCAAGACGCCTTATGTTGCCGGATCTGACTTTACCGTCGCTGATATTGCGCTTTACGCCTATACTCATGAGGCGGAAGAAGGGGGCTTTGATCTCACCGCTTTCCCTTACATCGCGCCTTGGCTCAAGCGGGTTGCCGGTCGTGATAGATTTGTGCCGATCGATTGGACACCACCGCTCGCGGCTGACCGCTAGGCGGCGTCCTGCGCCAAAAGAAGATCATCAATGCTTTCCAGTGGTTCTTTGAACTGGATGCCGACAAGCTGCTCCTGCCTGCGGACGACTTTTGCATTGACGGTGATATTATTTGGCAATTGAACGTCAAATTCATCACCGATTTCTACACCTTCTATCGGCTCCAGGGCCGCACCCGTTGTGCTGCAATTGATGATGTTGGTGTTCAAATGCCGACCGTTTCCGGAAATGAGAACGATCTCCTTCATCTTAATGCGCAACGCAGCGCGCCGTTCGTTCACATCCTGGGCAACCTTTTGAAGGAATGTCTCGATTTCTCCCTTTAACATGTCCGTCGTGGTTTTGAGCGATTCAGCCGCATCGTTTACCGCGTGCGCTTCACCTGAGGTTTGCTGAATGGAGTCACTCACCAGAGCGACGTTTTCAGAAACGGAATCGGTTCCATTCGACGCTGAAAGTACCGAGTTTGCGATTTCCTGTGTCGCCTCACGCTGTTGCGAGACAGCGCTGGACACACCGTCGGTCAGCTGGCGTACTTCTTCAACGGATTCGATGATCCCACGAATCGAGGAAACGGCATGGGTCGTCGAATTCTGAATGCCGCTGATCTGCCCCGAGATTTCCTCGGTTGCCTGAGCCGTCTGATTGGAAAGTGATTTCACTTCCTGCGCGACAATCGCGAAACCGCGTCCGGCTTCACCCGCGCGCGCCGCTTCGATGGTCGCGTTCAGCGCGAGCAAATTGGTTCGCTCGGCAATGTCTCGAATGAGGTTTAAGACGTCTCCGATCTGATCGGCAGCCTCGGCAAGCTGAGAGACATCCTTGTCAGTTGCAAGGGCCCGTTCAGAGGCAGCCGTCATGGCCTCGTTCGCCCGGCCTGTCTGATGCTCAATTTCCTTGATAGACGCGGACAATTCTTCGGCGGCGCTTGCTACAACCTGAACGTCCTGGGACGCCGCTGCTGTCGCAGAAGACGCTGATTGCGCCTGGCTTGACGCTGATTGCGCAACACCCTGGAGACGCATCGACGTTGCATCCATGTTCCCCGTCTGCTCGCCAACCATTGACAAGCGTTCGCCAACCACACCTCGGAATTCCGTAATGATTTCTTCAATGTGAACCTGGCGATGGCGCTCCTTGTCACGCTCGACACCGGCTTTGCCTTCCAGAACGAGACGTTCTTCGGTGTTTTCGCGGAAGATCTCAACGGACCGCGCCATTTTACCGATCTCGTCCTGCCGATCCGTGTCTTCCACTTTGACTGACGTGTCGTTAGAGGCAAGCCGCATCATTGTGCGGACAAGACGCATGATTGGCGGGGCGATCGACCTGTAGACAAGGAAGGAGACATATGTGGTGACGATGACGAGTGCGACCAGTAAGCCTACGGTTGACCACAAGCCCCATTGCGCTTTGCTGTATGCTTTCTCGATTTCAGAAACAATCGAATCTGCAATGTGGTCTTCGACCAGTTTCAATGCGTCGATGCGTTCAGTGCTGAACTTAAACCATTCGCCGGCTTCTAAACCGTCAAGGTCACCGCCAAACGCGCTTTTTCTTATATCGCCTCGATACGATTCGACGTTCGCCTGAACCTGTCCGCTAATGGTTTCGGCAAAAAATGCGCGCTCCTCGGGTGTAGAATACTGATGAAAGATCGTAAAATAGGTGTCTTGCTTTGCGGCAAGGCCGATAAAACTCTGATAGGTTGCTTCCTCAAATGCACCAGCATTGAGACCGGTAGCTCCGATAGCGCGTTCGACGCCAGCACGCTCTTTGCCTTCGATCAAAGCGACATAACCGAACGCATTGCGGAGTGTATCGCCATCGTTAATGATCTTGCTGATGCTCTCGATCATCGCAATCATGCTTCTGATCATCGGCGTATAGAATTGTGCCATTTCCTTGGGGGTAAGATCCACGCGATCAACGCGCGAGCGCATCGCTTGGAGCTTTTTGAGGCTATCTATCGCCGCGTCGTAGGGAATTTTGTAGGCGTCGATCGCGAAGCGGCCTGTCGGCTCACGGACACTATTTCTGAAGGCTTCGATTGCTTTGTCTGTGGCAATGCGCCGGTCGGTTAGTTCTTTGTGAAACTTGACACCTTTTGAGGCAAGAAAACCCGCCGAGCGTCCGCGTTCCCGTTGAAGCTCGTGCACCAAACCCGAAATCACCGGCGCTTTGTCGAAAACGCCTTTCACAAAGGAGGATTCCTGTGCGCGCATATACTCGTTTTTGATCTTCAATCCGCTCACCAGCATGAGGGCGAGTAATGGAATGAGACACAGGATAGCGAGGCGAACCACAATTGACTGGTTCTTGAAGACATAGGCCATGGCGGACGATTCCGTTTATCGAAAAGTATCGCCAGTCTAGGTTTTGATGGTGAACAGAACGTTATGAAAATGAAACGAATTTCGGCTGATTTCGCTAAGAATCACTGTGCAGCTCACGGGTTAACTCCCCTGAGGCTCATCAAAGGGTCTATTCAGTCTAGAATGCCCATTTTTGCGCTTCCGA
>JBCDCU010000193.1:0-7368 GCA_039181265.1 Pseudomonadota bacterium
CGGTTCTGACGGATGCTGAGCGCGCCAAGATCGGTGACATTTGCTCCAAGGCGGTATCAGATCTTGGTTATGCAGGTGCTGGCACCGTCGAGTTCCTGTATGAGAACGGCGAGTTCTTCTTCATTGAAATGAATACGCGCCTTCAGGTCGAACACCCGGTAACGGAAGCCGTGACCGGCATTGACCTTGTCAACGAGCAGATTCGTGTCGCATCGGGCGGGCCGCTCTCGGTTTCGCAATCGGATGTTAAGTTCTCAGGCCATGCGATTGAATGCCGCATCAACGCGGAACATCCCAAGACTTTTGTCCCGTCACCCGGAAAAATCACGCAATATCATCCTCCCGGCGGGCTCGGCGTTCGGGTCGATTCCGGGGTCTATCAAGGCTATACAATTCCGCCCTATTATGACAGTCTGATCGGCAAACTCATCGTTCACGGCAAGAACCGCGTCGAGTGCCTCATGCGGCTGCGAAGGGCTCTTGATGAGTATGTCGTCGATGGTGTTGAGACGACGATCCCGCTTTTCCATGATCTCCTGGAGGAGCGCGACATTCTGGATGGTGATTACAACATCCACTGGCTCGAACGCTATCTTCAACGACGGTGAGTTTGGCAGTCGCGCCCTTTGGCGTTTGACTTCTTCGTCGTGTCTGGTTGGAGGAGTGTAGGTGTGACCAGTGGGGCAAATTTTAAGATCACACCGCAGGTGCTGTTAAAGGCGTATGCTTGTGGGATCTTCCCCATGGCTGAAAATGCCGATGATCCCAGTATCTTCTGGATTGAGCCAGAGGAACGGGGGGTGCTGCCGCTTGAACGGTTCCACGTTCCGCGGTCTCTCGCAAAGACAATCCGCCAGAACAAATACCGTGTCACCATCAATGAAGATATTCGCGGTGTCATCAGCGGCTGTGCGGAACTAAAGCCCGGCCGCAATGCAACATGGATCAATCAGCAGATTCGCGATCTTTATACCGATCTCTTCTATATGAACCGCTGCTTCACAGTTGAAGTTTACGATCAAAGTAAGGCGCTCGTCGGTGGCCTTTACGGTGTCCAACTCGGTGCAGCGTTTTTCGGTGAAAGCATGTTCTCACGGGCGACCGACACATCGAAGATCGCTCTTGTGCATTTGGTAGCGCGTCTGATTGCCGGGCGCTTTACGCTTCTTGATACGCAATTTACGACCGAGCACCTTACGCGGTTCGGCACGATCGATGTTCCACGCGCCCGATATCACCTGATGCTGGAAGATGCGCTGCAGCGAAACGCGAATTTCTTCAGACTGCCCAAGGAAATCGACGGCGAAACGGCAATTGACGTTATCAACGAATACACCGCGGTTCGCTAATCAGGTCCCGCCACGAATCTTCAGGTGCGTATTTTATGCGTATCACCCGCGCAGCGGATTGGGCTTCGGTGCCGGAGGCGCGGCGCTCGCCCCATCCACTTCGTCGGTGTCGACAAATCCCCGTCCCCCAAGTTCGTCATTCGATGTCGTGACGGGGGTTAATGAGAATTGCTCTTCGCTTTTACAATCGGCAAGCCAGACGTCGTAAACGGCGTGCTCGACCGCATGAAGGCCCGGGCTTGCTGCGAACATCCAGCCGCTGAACAAAGGTTCCACCTCTCGATCAAGAGTCACTTCGTTGACCCTGACAAAGCCGGTGGTCTGGGGCGTTTCGGTCGACGGACGCGTATAGCAAGCCTTCGGCGTGACCTGAAGCGCTCCGAATTGGACGGTCTCATCGATTCGAACATCGAATCGGATGATCCGGCCGGTGATTTTGTCCAGTCCGGCAAATACCGCGACCGGATTTTGAATGCGCTCCGCTGCAGCCTGCGTCGAATTAAGGCCAAGGATCGCCAGCGCTAAAAAAAACGTGCAGGCGCACACCCAGATGTCCTGAACAGCCAACCTTCGGCAAGCCAGAATCGGCTTTGACGTCACGTCATCCGTCCTTTCGATAATTTCCAAAGTCGACGCGGTACTAGGGTTTTTCCGATGTACCGACCTTTGTTTTAAGGCCTCCAAGCCTCGTAATCGGCGTCCTGGGCGACCTTTGGTTCCGGCTTCAACAGCGAACTTTCTGGAAGGCGTGCATGCGCCGTACCGGTCGGATTCGCCAAATGCGGAAGTTCCCATTCGCGCTTCGCATAATTCTGTTCGCTCGGTGCCGCTTTCACCTTGTGGTGCATCCATCCGTGCCAACCGGAAGGAATGCGGGATGCTTCAACCGGTCCGTTATAAATAACCCAACGCCGCGTATCGTCGGCGTTTCGGTAATAGACGTTACCTTGCGAATCTTCCCCAACTTTAACACCGTTACGCCAGGTATAGTAGCGTGTTCCCCAAGTCTGCCCGTTCCACCATGTAAAGAATTGCAGGATTAACGAACTCATTTTCTGGCCCCCCGACGGCAGCTGAAGCGGATCTTTTGGTGCTCAAAACCAAGCGTTCGCGTTGGTTATCGCCAATTGCTTTGAACTTGTCCAGAGCGGCAAATGTACCATCGCCTGCGGTGGGATTGGGGATAACTCAATCTGGCAAGTCCGGCTCACCGACTTATAAGACATTATTTACCATTATCACCATAATCCCCAGGTGGGGCACAATATCTAGGGATATTTTTGCTCCGGACTACAACCGCTTGACGGTGTTTGACGAGTCATCATAGCGTAGTGGCATCGGGGAAATCAGTTACAGCGTTTCCGTCTCACTACAGATTGTCTGGGATTTTTGCCTCTGGACGCTTATGCGCGGCCAGGGAACGGGGAGTTTTGTTCTGATTTCGGTTTTTCGTCGGTCGTGCGTGTCCCTCTGCCACCCAGTGTCCGTCTTCTTACCTGAAATTGATTGTGGAATTCCCCAAAGACCGGAGACAGATCGGCTCTGTAACACTATATTTAGTATTGCGGATGTATTGAGATACTAGATGGGCGATTCGTAATCGCTGATCGATCCGAATGGGGCGTTTTGAAGGCGTTACGTTTTCAAGGCGACTAGAATGGGGAACGAGGGCCAAAAGACAGCATTCTCCTTTTGTGGGATAATCGTCTGGCGGATCCGGAAAGGGTGAAGGGCTTCGGCCCGGTTGGAGCAACACAGTGCGAATTACAAGACGCTATACACAAGAAAGTCAGTCCGCTTACGCTGAAATCGCTTTCCGCAAGGCGACCAGTGAGATCAGAAATCCCGATGGGACGATTGTCTTCCGACTGGAAAACATCGATGTGCCGGACCAGTTCAGTCAGGTCGCAAGCGATATTCTTGCGCAGAAATATTTCCGTAAGGCGGGTGTTCCAGCACGTCTGAAAAAAGTCGAAGAAAACGATGTGCCGTCTTTTCTGTGGCGCTCGGTTGCCGATGAGAAAGCCCTCAAAGAGCTTCCAGAAGAGGAGCGTTACGGGTCGGAAACAGATGCGCGCCAAGTGTTCGATCGCCTCGCTGGTACATGGACCTATTGGGGCTGGAAAGGCGGTTATTTTGACGATGAGAATGACGCCGCTGCCTTTTTCGATGAACTCCGCTACATGCTTGCGACACAGCGCGTTGCTCCGAACAGCCCGCAATGGTTCAACACCGGCCTGCATTGGGCCTATGGGATCGACGGGCCGGGTCAAGGCCACCATTATGTGGACTACAAGACCGGTAAGCTGACGAAGTCGAAAAGCTCCTACGAGCATCCGCAGCCGCACGCCTGCTTCATTCAGTCGGTCGCTGATGACCTCGTCAACGAGGGCGGCATCATGGATCTTTGGGTTCGTGAGGCGCGGCTTTTCAAATATGGTTCGGGCACCGGCTCTAACTTCTCTTACCTGCGCGGTGAAGGCGAGCGCCTCTCCGGCGGTGGCAAGTCGTCAGGATTGATGAGCTTCCTGAAGATCGGCGACCGTGCGGCCGGCGCAATCAAGTCCGGCGGGACAACCCGTCGTGCGGCAAAAATGGTTGTCGTTGATATCGACCACCCGGATATCGAGGAATACATCAACTGGAAAGTGAAGGAAGAGCAAAAGGTTGCCGCGCTCGTAACCGGCTCCAAGATCGCTTCCCGGCATTTGAAAGCCATCATGAAGGCCTGCGTCAATTGCTCCGGGTCTGGTGACGATTGCTTCGACATTCAGAAGAACCCGGCGCTGAAGCGCGAAGTCCGTGCGGCCAAAAAGATGATGGTCCCGGATAACTATATCCAGCGGGTCATTCAATTCGCGAAGCAGGGTTTCAAGGATATCGAATTCCCGGTCTACGACACGGACTGGGATTCAGAAGCTTATCTCACCGTGGCGGGCCAGAATTCGAACAATTCCGTTCGCGTAACGGACGCCTTTCTGAGAGCCGTCAATGAAGATGCGACCTGGGATCTTACCGGTCGGATTTCAGGACAGGTTGTCAAAACCGTTCAGGCCCGCGAATTGTGGGATCAGGTTGGTCATGCGGCTTGGGCATCGGCTGACCCGGGCGTGCAATATCACACCACGATCAATGACTGGCACACCTGCCCTGCATCTGGCGAAATCCGCGCGTCCAATCCGTGCTCGGAATATATGTTCCTCGATGATACGGCGTGTAACCTTGCCTCTTTGAACCTTCTTCAGTTCAAGAAGGCTGATGGTTCGTTCGATGTCGAGACGTTCGAACATAGCGTCAGGCTCTGGACGGTTGTTCTCGAGATTTCCGTCCTGATGGCACAGTTCCCGTCGAAGGAAATTGCGAGGCTCTCCTATCAGTACCGGACGCTCGGCCTCGGCTTTGCCAATATCGGCGGCCTCCTGATGACGTCTGGTATCCCGTACGATTCCGATGACGGACGCGCGATCTGCGGTGCCATCTCAGCGATCATGACCGGCGTCTGCTATGCAACGTCTGCTGAAATGGCGAAGGAACAAGGCCCCTTCCCTGGCTTCGACGCAAACCGCGATCATATGCTTCGTGTCATGCGCAACCATCGCCGTGCAGCCTATGGTGAGACCGACGGCTATGAGAGCCTCAGCGTCAATCCGGTCGCTCTCGTAGAGGGTGACTGTCCGCAGGCCAACCTGATGGAACGGGCACGGGTTGCTTGGGATCAGGCCGTTACGCTCGGTGAAGCGCATGGCTACCGCAATGCCCAGACCACTGTGATTGCGCCGACGGGCACAATCGGCTTGGTCATGGATTGCGACACGACCGGCATTGAACCTGACTTCGCTCTCGTGAAGTTCAAGAAACTCGCTGGCGGCGGTTACTTCAAGATCATCAACCGTGCCGTTCCGGAAGCACTGCGCACCCTCGGTTATTCAGAGGCCGAGCTTGCGGAAATCGAGGCTTATGCGGTTGGACATGCGTCGCTTGCTCAGGCACCGGCAATCAATCACACATCGCTCAGGGCCAAAGGGTTCGGAGACAAGGAGCTTGAAACGATCGATGGAAGCCTCGGCTCCGCCTTCGATATCAAGTTCGTCTTCAACAAATGGACGCTTGGCGAGGCTTTCTGCAAAGAGACGCTCGGTCTCACTGACGAGCAGCTCAATGATCCGGCGTTCGACATGCTGACGACACTCGGGTTCTCAAAAGCTGATATTGAAGCCGCCAATGCCCACGTCTGTGGAACAATGACCCTCGAAGGTGCACCGTTCCTGAAGGAAGAGCATTACCCAGTCTTCGATTGTGCCAATCCGTGCGGTCGCATCGGCAAGCGGTTCCTGTCGGTCAACAGCCACATCGACATGATGGCAGTGGCACAGCCGTTCATCTCCGGTGCCATTTCGAAGACGATCAACATGCCGAATTCGGCGACCGTCGACGATTGTAAGGACGCTTACATGCGCTCCTGGCAAAAAGCGCTCAAAGCCAACGCGCTTTACCGAGATGGTTCGAAACTCTCCCAGCCACTCAATGCCGCGCTTCTTGAAGAAGACGACATGGATGCGGACGAAGCGGTCGACGAATTCGTCAACCTTCCGCAGGCTGCAAAGGTCGAGCAGGTAACGGAAAAAATCGTTGAACGTGTTGTCGAACGCGCCGTTCGCAGCCGGGAAAAAATGCCGGATCGCCGCAAGGGTTACACCCAAAAGGCCCGGGTCGGTGGTCACAAGGTCTATGTGACGACCGGTGAATACGAAGACGGTCGCCTCGGCGAAATCTTCATCGACATGCATAAGGAAGGTGCTGCCTTCCGCGCGATGATGAACAATTTTGCAATCGCGATTTCCCTCGGCCTGCAATATGGCGTTCCGCTTGAGGAATATGTCGAGGCGTTCACGTTCACCCGCTTTGAACCTGCTGGCATGGTACAAGGCAATGAGGCGATCAAGAATGCAACGTCCATTCTCGACTACGTCTTCCGCGAGCTCGCGATTTCCTATCTCGGACGTCACGATCTTGCCCATGTGGACACATCAGACTTCGGCAACACGTCGCTGGGTCGTGGAAAATCCGATGATGGGGATGCCGGTCACGTGGTCTCGCGTGGTCTGGTGCGCGGTCAGTCACTGAAGCTTCTATCTAATGACGAGCCAGCTGGCGCGGATCAATCTTCACCTGCCAAGGCATCTGGAGCGACTTCCGGTCAATCGAGTGTCTCTGCCGTCAGCACCCTCTCATCCGGTGGGCTTGCATCGGTGGGTGCGACAGCGTTCAAACGGGATCTCGAAGTGGAGGTGAATTCAGGATTTTCCTCGCCACCGCAATCAGCTTACGAAGACACCGAACCGCTGCCTAAGCCGCTCGATGAAGCTGAATTGCGTGCTCAGGCCCGCATGAAGGGATATGAGGGTGAAGCCTGTACGGAATGTGCGAACTTCACGATGGTTCGCAACGGAACCTGCCTGAAATGCGATACCTGCGGAGCGACAAGCGGCTGTAGTTAAGCATACCAAATGGTCGGACTGAGACGGCGCCTTCGGGCGCCGTTTTTATTTCAGGGTCACGGTCTGGCTCACGGTTACTTCACGTGAATTGACAGGAATGTCACGAATCAATCACGACGAGATGAAAAAACGTAAACTGAAACAGCCTGCTGGCTTGATTAGATGGGAAGTACAACCTTTCGAGGAGACAGTTCCATCGCTGAAGACGCCACAAATAGCAGGCCGCGCGCGATCCCGAATGATTTCGGATCGCAGGTGATTTCGTTTCAATCCTATCGTGCCCGAGCGCCTCTGGCCGAGACGGACAGGCAGGATACGGCATCGGACGCACGTGTTCTCGCCTTTCCAAACCCGGAAGATCCAAGAGCCAAACACCTGGAACGGTTTCTGCGGTCCGTCTGCCTTTATTGTTTCGCAGATGGTGTTCCCAATGCCCGCTATGACGTGACGAGCGAAACGGTGAAGCGCGAATTGAATATCTATGTCTATACGGATCATCTGATCGATGATGGCGATCTCGC
>JBCDCU010000194.1:0-7350 GCA_039181265.1 Pseudomonadota bacterium
GATGGTCGCGGATTGTTTGAAAGTGCACTCTCCAAGGTAGCCTGATGCTTCGAAACGACGTTGAAATCACCGATGCCCTCGTTGCGGAACACGGTTTGAAACCGGACGAATACGAGCGCATCCTGACGTTGATCGGGCGCGGCCCCACATTGACGGAACTTGGTATATTTTCGGCAATGTGGAACGAGCATTGCTCCTACAAATCTTCGAAAGTGTGGTTGAAAACCCTGCCGACCTCCGGGTCTCGGGTAATCCAGGGCCCCGGCGAAAATGCAGGTGTTGTCGATATTGGCGACAACCAGGCCATCGTCTTCAAGATGGAAAGCCACAATCACCCATCCTTTATCGAGCCCTATCAGGGAGCTGCGACGGGTGTTGGCGGGATCTTGCGTGACGTCTTCACAATGGGCGCGCGGCCAATTGCTGCAATGAATGCCCTTCGCTTTGGTGCGCCCGATCACCCGAAAACCCGACATTTGGTGTCAGGCGTGGTCGCTGGCGTTGGCGGATACGGGAATTCGTTCGGGGTTCCGACCGTTGGCGGCGAGGTTGAATTTCACCCGCGCTATAACGGCAATATTCTGGTGAATGCCTTTGCAGCGGGTCTCGCTGATGCGGACAAGATATTTCTCTCCGAAGCCAAAGGTGTTGGTCTTCCAGTCGTCTATCTTGGCGCGAAGACAGGGCGCGACGGCGTTGGCGGGGCGACAATGGCCTCTGCCGAATTCGGCGATGACATCGAAGAAAAGCGCCCGACGGTTCAGGTCGGCGATCCATTTACCGAAAAATGCCTCTTGGAAGCGTGTCTCGAACTGATGGCCACCGGCGCCGTCATCGCCATTCAGGATATGGGTGCTGCCGGGCTCACCTGTTCCGCAGTCGAAATGGGGGCGAAAGGCAATCTCGGCGTCGAGCTTCACCTCGATCATGTGCCAGTTCGCGAAGAGCGCATGAGCGCCTATGAAATGATGCTGTCTGAAAGCCAGGAGCGCATGCTCATGGTGCTGTCTCCCGAAAAGGAAGCAGAAGCCGCTGCGATTTTTGAAAAATGGGGGCTCGATTTCGCCAAGGTCGGGGTGACAACCGACGATCTCAGGTTTCGCGTGATCCATCAGGGCGAAGAAGTCGCGAACCTTCCAATCAAGGAATTGGGCGATGAAGCGCCGGAATACAATCGGCCATACACAACCCCGCCCGCACCGAAACCGATACCGGATTACGCGCTCCCTGAAGGCGAAGAGCTCGCTGACTTTATCGTGGAGATGGCGGGGTCACCCAACGGCTCCTCCCGCCGCTGGGTCTATGAACAATATGACACCTACATTCAGGGAAATTCCGCGCAACGCCCGGGCGGTGATGCCGGTGTCGTGCGTATCCCGTCATCCGACGATAAGGATACCAAAAAGGCCCTCGCCTTTTCATCGGACGTTAATCCTGTCTACTGCGAGGCCGACCCTTATGAGGGTGGGAAGCAGGCCGTTGCCGAAGTCTGGCGCAATTTGAGCGCTGTTGGAGCGCTTCCGCTCGCGCTTACTGACAATCTCAATTTCGGTAATCCGGAGCGTCCCGAGATCATGGCCCAGTTTGTTGGCGCGATCAAAGGGATCGGCGAAGCCTGCAAAGCGCTCGAAACGCCAATCGTTTCAGGCAATGTCTCGCTCTATAATGAGACCAATGGTGTCGGCATCCTGCCAACGCCAACCATCGCCGGTGTCGGGCTCATCGACAATGTCGATGACATGGCGACCATCGCTTTCAAGGCATCAGGTGAGACTATCCTTCTGATCGGTGGTCATGGCGACCATCTCGGCCAAAGTCTTGGGCTTTCGCTGCTTCTGAAGGGCGATTTCGGCTCGCCACCCCCGGTGGATCTTGGTGCGGAGCGCCGCAACGGCGATTTCATTCGCGGCCTCATATCGGACGGCCTCGTCACCGCCTGCCACGATGTTTCTACGGGCGGCCTTGCTCTTGCTATCGTTGAAATGGCGCTTGCAGGGAATATCGGCGCGGATCTCGATCTTGGCGATGATGCGGCACAGAAACTTCTTGCGGAAGATCAGGCCCGGTATGTTTTGACAACAACAGATGATCAACTGCCTATGATTAGGGCGCTTGCCGAAAAATATGGTATTCCCCTTGAGATTATTGGAAAAACCAACGGGTCTACAGTCGATTTTGGCGCAAAAATAAGTCTTGAAAGACTACGCGTGGCATATGAAAATTGGTTTCCCGATTACATGAGCTAAGGAGGGCTTGCGAATGCCGATGACGGCGGCTGAAATTGAAGGAATGATCAAGGATGCGCTGCCGGATGCGGAAATCGTGATCGAGGACCTTGCAGGCGATGGTGATCATTATCGAGCCAATGTCGTCTCGGAAGTATTTCGCGGCAAGACTCGCGTCCAGCAGCATCAGATTGTCTATGATGCTCTTCAGGGCAAGATGGGAGGCGTTTTGCACGCGCTTGCATTGCAGACGAGTGCCCCCAAATAGGATTGAGTGCTAAGCGTATCGCGCGGCAGACCAGAGAATTCACAACGCAATTCCAAGGACCGGAAACCCAAAGGACACAAAGATGAGTGATATGAAGGAATGGATCGACGGCGAGGTTAAGGGAACCGACATGGTCCTTTTCATGAAGGGAACGCCGAATTTTCCGCAGTGCGGGTTTTCCGGTCAGGTCGTGCAGATCCTGAATTACCTTGGAACGGACTATAAGGGCATCAATGTCCTGGAAGACGACGATCTGCGCCAAGGCATCAAGGATTACAGCAACTGGCCAACAGTTCCTCAGCTCTATGTAAAGGGCGAATTCGTCGGCGGATGCGACATCATCCGGGAAATGTTCCAGGCCGGTGAACTCCAGAGCTACCTGGAAGAAAAAGGCGTTCCAATGGAACGCCAGGCGACGGTTTAGACGCTCAGCCTTAGGATTGCTGACGGCAGCTTATTGATCCGGCGCTACGCCAAGCGCCGGTATCAGTTCACGGAAATCGAACAGCTTTCGGTCCAAAAGGTGAGACGGGCGCACATTGGAAAGTGCCCGGATCATAACGTCCTTGCGACCGGGCATCCGCTTTTCGATATCAGACAACATTTGCTTCATCGCATTGCGCTGAAGACCGTCCTGCGAACCGCACAAATCACACGGTATAATTGGAAAGCCCATGCCGTTAGAAAAGCGCGTGATGTCGTCTTCCGCGCAATAGGCGAGCGGGCGCATCACCTGCAAATCCCCCTCGTCATTGACGAGTTTCGGCGGCATCGACGCGAGCCTGCCGCCGTGGAAGAGGTTGAGGAAAAAGGTTTCCAGAATATCGTCGCGATGATGCCCGAGAATAACGGCGGAGCATCCTTCTTCGCGCGCAATTCTATAGAGATTTCCGCGGCGCAGACGTGAACAGAGCGCACAATATGTTGCGCCCTCAGGTACCTTCTCCTTGACGATTGAATAGGTATCCTGGCGCTCGATGCGATACTGGATGTCGTATTTGTCAAAGAACGCCGGAAGCACGTCCTGGGGAAAGCCAGGCTGCGCTTGATCGAGGTTGCAGGCAAGCAGGTCGACCGGTAAGAGCCCCCGCCATTTCAGATCAAGCAGAAGAGCAAGGAGCGTGTAGGAATCCTTCCCACCTGACAGGCACACAAGCCAGCGGGTATCCTTTTCGATCATTGAAAAGTCGTCGATTGCAGCACGTGTGAGCTTCAAAAGACGTTTGCGGATCTTTTTGAACGATACGGTCGCGGGCGCTTCAAGGAAGATCGGATGACACCCCGAATCCGCTTCCTCGTAGGTCGGTCCCTGTGGAAGATCGACGGCTTCGATACGGTCGAGGTCGAGTTGACTTACCATTCTCTGTTCTCTGATTTTCTGCCGATACGATATCTTGGCATCTCGCTTCAGCTGGCTCACCAAGCGGACCGACGTCAACTTAAACCGCCTGTCGCTCCCTACTCACGCATAAATGCCACGTGACCACAGGCAGAGTAACTGTCAAGCCCGATGTGATGTAACCAGTGTTTCCCAGGAAAGGAGTCGCAGGTCATCAGGACCAGTGGATCGGTAGGATTGCTCTATCGCTGGACGCATTAATGTTAAACGCGCCCCAACCGCGGATCTGGACCCGGCTTTCAGCAATCGTCAGGGGTTGTGACCCATTGAGCGATATAGACGTCTTTCGGATCGTACAAATCCGTCACAGCGTTCCATTTCACCAGGCTTGCGATGCCCTGTTGATTGCAATGAAGACGCGTGTGCTGTTCCTGTTTGCGATCCTGCCACCCATCCCGAAGGTCCGCCGGATCAATCAAAATGCGTTGTTTGTAGGTGATGGTCTTATCCTGACAATCGACCGAGATTGACAGCATCTCCGAAGCCGGCCCGGATTTCACCGGGACGTTGTCGTTGAATTTTTCTTCAATCGATTGAAACAGAGTGCATTTCTGCGCGTCGGAAACCGTGTGGTCTTGCGCGTACGACAGCTGAACGAACAAACCCAACACACCGAATACTGACAACAAAAAGAAAAACGCCCTGACCATGAGTGAAATCGTAAACAGGGATTAACCTTCACGTCCAGAGCTTTCTGGTCGCAACCGTGCCTCTGATTTTCTCGCGATTCCTTGTCAACAAAAGCAAAAAGCCGCCCAGGACGGACGGCTTCGAACTTGTGTTGTCTTATGTTCGAGAGCGCAGGCCGCACCCTGAAAACCTAGCGTGAGTAGAACTCGACGACGAGGTTTGGTTCCATCATGACCGGGAACGGAACGTCGCCCAATACCGGCACACGGCTGAGGCTCGCGGTCATTTTACCGTGGTCGGCTTCGACATAATCTGGCACATCACGTTCTGCGAGACCGGTTGCCTCTATTACCATGATGAGCTGTTTGGAGCTTTCTTTCACTTCGATAACGTCGCCAATCTTACAGCGGTAAGAGGGGATATTGACGCGTTTTCCATTCACCTTGACGTGGCCGTGGTTGACGAACTGGCGCGCAGCGAAAACCGTTGGAACGAATTTCGCACGATAAACGACGGCATCAAGACGACGCTCCAGAAGACCGATAAGGTTTTCCGACGTGTCGCCCTTCATACGCACGGCTTCATCATAGATTCGGCGGAACTGCTTTTCGGAAATGTTGCCGTAATAGCCTTTGAGCTTCTGCTTTGCGCGCAACTGCAGACCGAAGTCTGAGAGTTTGCCCTTGCGGCGCTGGCCGTGCTGGCCCGGCCCATAATCGCGGCGATTAACGGGGCTTTTCGGGCGGCCCCAGATATTTTCGCCCATGCGGCGGTCGATTTTATACTTCGCCTGTTCACGCTTTGCCATCGTGGTTCCTTCGTTTGGTTTTCAGAAACAACGCCCTCCTTTCCCGAACCGGATCAAATCGACCGACCGGGCGACAGAAAATTTGGCACGCTTACCGAATTTTCACGGGAGTGGTCTGCGCCCCTGGCGCAAGACTGCGGTGTCTTATGAAATGCCGGTCTCATTGTCAAGGCAACGTAGTCGGTCTAGGTCAATCCCGGCTCTTTTGAGCCAAACCCTTATGTTTTCGTGCGGGATGTCGCGCCCAGCGTCGACCCTGAGCTCCCCACTTCCTTCGACAATTTTGCTTTCACGCACAACTGTAACGGCATGGCGGGCAATTGCCGGTCCAGGATCGATCCATCGGACCGGCCAGGGCGCTGTGCGCGCGAGCGCCTCAGACAGAAGAGGATAATGCGTGCAGGCAAGGACGATCGTATCGGTCCGCTGTCCTTCGCCATTGTCGATGAAGGCAGAAGCGCAATCCTGCACCATGGCCTCCTCGTCCAGCGTCGCGGTCTTTAACCAGTCTTCCGCCAGTTTAGCGAGCCTTGGCGCTCCAATGCAGGTAACGCTCACTCCGTCGGCAAAGCGATCGATGAGATCATGGGTGTAGTCACGCGCAACGGTTGCCGGCGTCGCGAGTACCGAGATCAGGCCCGTTTTCGTGATTTCAGCAGCCGGTTTCACCGCTGGTACGGTACCGACAAAGGGTATCGCATGACGTTCGCGAAGCTCGCTCAGCACCAATGTCGATGCCGTGTTGCATGCGATCGTCACCAGAGCGGGATTGTGAACTTCGATCACCTGCCCGATTGTGTTCAATAGATGCTGCTTGAGAGCGCCCGCTTCCCATTCACCATAGGGAAAAGCCTCAAGGTCGGTCACATAGAAATGGTTATGGTCGGGCAGTTCCTTCACCAGATGACGCAGGACCGACAGGCCACCAAAACCGGAATCAAAGGTCACGAGGGGGCGATCTGAGCAAAGTCTCTGATCGCGCTCAGTCATCCTCACGCTCGGCCGCTTCCAAGGCGCGCCGGTCCGCCTCCTGTCCCCTCGTCTTCCGACGGTCCAGGGCTGCGATAACACCGCGAAAATTTCGGGCCTCGGGCTGCGTAAAATTCGCTTTCGACAAGGTCACCCGCAAATTCTGAATAAGATGGTCCCGCCGCTCCTCCGGAAAGAAGTAATCAACCCGATCGAGTGCTTCGACCAGATGATCGAGAAGCCCGACAATATCATCGCGGGTCGCTGGTTCAAATTCTCGCGCGGTGAACGCAAGATCGGTCTGGACCGCTTCGTTAGCGCGTGAAATCTCCATCCATTCATAGGACATCAAAAGAACGGCCTGGGCGATATTGAGCGAGGCGAAAGCGGGGTTCACCGGGAACGTCACGATCTCATTTGCAAGGGCTACTTCCCAGTTTTTGAGACCCCAGCGCTCACGACCGAACAAGATGCCGGTTTTCTCACCGGCAGCCTCGCGGGCGAACATCTCCGCCATTGCCGGGCGCGGCTCACGGACCGGTTTGTTCATGCCGCGCTCGCGCGCCGTCGTCGCAATGACATAATGAAGATCGGCGATTGCTTCTTTCAGCGTGTCGTAGACTGTCACGCCATCGATGACATGATCGGCTCCGGATGCTGATGCGCGAGCGCTATCGCTCGGCCAGCCATCACGCGGCGCGACCAAACGAAGTTCGGACATACCGAAATTCGCCATGGCACGGGCCGCTGTCCCGATGTTCTCGCCAAGCTGAGGCTCAACAAGAATGACGGCAGGGCCTCCCGTCAAAAGCGGCTTATCTTTGTCGGTGCCAGACATTGTGATCCGTTGCGAGATGGTTCCCGCGCCTTTAGCAAATCACACTTTCGGCTCCAAGTCGTTTTTCATCCCTTCGGACCTTTCGGGCAGCCCGGCCCTTTGCTATGAGGAGCTGCGACCTCCACTCGGGGACTTCAATTTGCGAGGAAAATCATGGACAAAATAAAAGTTGCAAACCCCGTCGTCGAACTCGACGGCGACGAGATGACCCGC
>JBCDCU010000195.1:0-7339 GCA_039181265.1 Pseudomonadota bacterium
CGATAAAAACGCTCGACAAGGTCTTTCGGTGTCATTTTCCCCTCCGTTACGGCTCCTGCTTTGACGCGGCTAAACCCCCTTTTACAGGGAAGCTATGGAATTCCCTAGGTTGAAGCAGAGGCGGGCTCGCGTTGGGATATGATCTCTACTTTTGTGATTTCGCTGTGGCCCATGTGCTGCGAGTAAAGCCAAAGAGACCGTATCGTCGAAAGGGGCTCTTATGATTGGCATGTCCTCTTTATTTCGAAACCTTGCGCTGATTACGAGTGTTCTGATTGCGATTTCGATTGCTCAGGCGAGCCATGCTGACAATCTTCGCCCGGCACGAGCCTCCGTGTCGTGGGCACACTCAGAAGGGACACCGAACGTCACCGCAGGGACCATGCTGGCCGTAAACGGATTGCCACGGGGGTTTGAAGGCAACGCCCTGGCGGTTGGAAAAGATGGCGATGAATACGCGCTTGATGTGGTTTATGAAAAAGATGCGCTCGATGACGACGGCGAGCCGCTTAATTATTGGGTCTTGATTCCGATGCCGAAGGGTCGGCCAAGCGTGTCAGATACCTTCCGGATCACGTTTGACGGGCTCGAAACGGCACCACCTCTCACCGTTGAGGTCATGGGGGTGCGCCCGATTGATGGAGCAACGAGCAAGCTTGTGCGTATCTTGGCGCAAGGTGTCTATCGAGACCTGACAGAACGCGACATCGATCCCGTTCAGTTACTTGCCGACGCAGACGCTGATCCGGAAACGATCCCGACGGAACTTATCCCGGCAGTTACGATCCTGCGCACCTACCGGCTTGCGGGGCAGGGGGACCCTTTCGTCTCTTTCTTGCGCGATGGCGACATGCCGGATTGGATCATTGAGAGCGATGTTTCTCCCCAAAGGGCCCGCCGCGCATTCGATACATATGCAACGGCACTCCTTACTGATCTTGGATTGGTTGGCGCAGTGGAAAAGGAGCCGCCGGGCTTTCAGCGCATTAGCTCCCCTGCCTTAAAAAGGGGTGTTTCTCTCCAGAAGGCAGTCTATCGGCCCTCGAAGTTTCCTTTTGCTGGGAATGCTATCGACACTTTTCCCTCGGCTCGTGAGCCAATGTTGATGACACCTATCAATTACAAAGTTGATGCGTATCTCCGAAAAATTGCTGGGAACAAACCTATCATTGAGACGATCGAAGATGTTCCCCCCGCGCTTGAAGCCGGTCGGGCTCAGGAACGCTACCTCAAGGTTAACGTAAACGCAGGGAAGAAGACTCTCAAACTGGCCGAATGGACAATTGGCTTACATCCAGCAGTCGGCGCCGGAGTAGCAATCGTTGATTTTTATGCGACGATGCATCAGCAGCATCATAAGGCCCTGATGTATCAGTTCCCGAAGACCATTGCGCTTGTCGGACGGCCTTTGCCGGAGCGTGCAATGTTTGCCGACGATAAAGCGCCGACGAAACTGGCCGCCGGATTGATGGCTTACGGTGAATCCTATCAGGTTTTTCTGATTCAAGACGGTGCCGACGCTGCAATCGGTTCAATCGGTATGGCGCAGGGCGCGTTTGATTTGATCACAAAGTCCAACAAGGGCTTTTTGCTCGGTAAGAAAGCCATTGACGTTGTGGAAGGAAGGGTACTTGCGGCGCTCAAGGGTAGTGCAATAAAATGGGAGAAGGGGCAAGATAAGAAGAAGAAAGCAGTCGTATCGAAGACTATTCGGGCTCGCGAATGGGGGCCCCTTCCGATCGAAGAACGTCATATCGGTCCCTATTTTGATCTGGTTTACGAGGGGGCTTGGAGAGCGCGGCCGAAGTCTCTAACAAACAAAGTCTGCTGGAACGGCGAACCATCCGCAAGAGCTGAACTCTTCGCGCGGCCGAGTGCTTTTCTTGGGCTTAAAGATGTTAAAGCTTACGATTGGAAGGTAAGCACTCCCAAGTTGCGTTTATCGACACCGAGACCGGCGATTGCTTTCGGCGAAAGCACTAAGATTTCTTCTCATTTTTCCGGATCCCAGCAGAAACAAGTCAGATACTATCCTCCGGAAAGAGGGGAAATCTGGCCCGCCTTGGATAATGAGGCAATCTATCAGGCACCAGACCAGCCTGAAGATGCGGCTACTTGTTATGAAACAGCGGCAGTAACCGCATCATATCCGACCGATGAGAGCCGCATTTGTGCTGCCGCACCAACGGCTGTCAAGGTTATCACAATCGAACGCCCTGACAGGCGGATTAAGCTGCCGGCGAGTCTGAACTGCAAACCTGGAGAGACGGTGTCTTTTGCTGTGACGCATCCTAAACGCGCGGTGCAGTGTCGGTTGACGGGGCCGGGGCGGTTTTCAATGGCGGATGGCATGGCGCACTACACCTGTCCCAAACGCGTTAGCGGTTCCGCTCGCATTGACTGCTTTACCGGACCAGATAAGTCCATTTGTTCGCCTCATATCGATATCAATCAGCGGGTCGCAAAGTTTGGCGCTTATCTGGAAGTTGATGGGTTACGTAACGACGAGCCCGACGCCAACGTAAGCCCCGGGGTTTTGATTGGTCTTGTGAGTGACCAGCAGAACGCGGATGAGATCATTGCCCGTAATGAACCGTTGATGGAGGTCGCGCTTGGCTTTTCAAAGTCTGACTTCGCCAACTATGGCCTCCCGGGTATTGATTTTTCTTCCTTTGTCAGAGATCGAGACGTGCCCGTGCCCTGTCCATCTGGCCCTGGTGTTGTGACACCGGGAACCGGCCTCTGTGAAAAGTCACCAGTAGAGAAATTCGAACCGGCTCCACAAAACGGCAAATTTCACCGCTCGCTTCCCCTGGTGCCGGAAGCCGTCATCCCTAGTTTTTGGCGGGAGTCCCTCTTCTACTCAAACATTTACATTGATGAGTCGGACGATCCACGCAAAAGGCGTAGGCAAGCGGCGTCGCTCAATCTATCTGTGACATCGCCAGAGGAGGATACATTTCTCTATAAGGGGAGCGGTCAATATAACGAAACGATTGATCATCCAGCCGGCAGCCTGCTTGGTTCAAAGGTTACTGTTCGCGCTTTTCTTGCAACGAAATTCAAGGTGTCCGCAGACACGAAATTATCCGTCCGAATGGAAACGAAAGCGGACGCGCCAGTCAGTGTTCATTTCACCCCAATGCTTTTAATGGAGGGCATTTATCCGGTTACGCTCGTTGGCGCGATGTTCAAGATGATGCCGAATCCGACGCGTCCCGAGTTTTTAAACGCCCCGCCTTTGATTGAGCATGAAATCACCCTACCCGGACCGCCCGAAGGATATGACTTCGTAGAATATGTCGTTCATACCGTTGCACATGCGTCGCCTGAACTTGAGAAAACCAGTGCGACGAGTATGTCGGGCAACTTTAACTGGGAGGGCCATCTAACCTTCAAAACCTCACCGATCCGCAATGCTCGTTCGTCAAACCGCAATGTTGGAGACGAGGGCTCGGAGCCGAAAATCGACTGGGATGCGGATCGTGGGGGCGATGCGAACTTCGACAATTAACTTGACGAGAAATTCAAGAGGGAATTGCAGAAGATAGAGGGCTATATCCGCGGGAATCGGACGGAAAACGACGGAAACACTAACTGTTTCCTACATTCGCCCCTGTCATAGGCAAACCCACGCCACCGATTTGCTATGGAAACCCCTAGCTTGACGTTTGCGCCAAGGCGCATTCGGATGGGTTGATCGTCGCGATGATACAACCGAAATCCGCGCGCTGCGAAGACCTGCGTGCCGGTGTCCGTAAAGGCTGAGGGTCCCATATGAATGCCATTGTCTCTGTTATCCGCCGCACTGGACTGGCAGCGGGTGTTCTGACTGCCTTGGTTTTATCGCAGCCGACGGGCGCGCAAGAAAACCGTCCGGCCGAGGCCTCTTTATCGTGGGCCTACTCTGAAGGAACGCCTAGCGTCACAGCCGGAACCATGCTCGCTGTAAGCGGTCTGCCGCGCGGATATCAAGGAAATGCCCTCGCAGTAGGGAAGGATGGCGACGAATATCCCCTTGATGTCATCATCGAGAAAGACGCGCTCGATGAAGACGGCGAACCGCTTGATTATTGGGTTATGATCCCGATGCCGAAGGGTCGGCCAAGCGTATCGGATACATTTCAGATTATCTTTGATGGTCTCACGGATGCTGTACCCTTGTTGGTTGAGGTGAAGGGGGTGCGTGCAGTTGAGGGGGCCACAACCAAGCTTCTTCGCTTGATAACCCAAAGTGTTTATCGCGATCTCACGGACCGCGATATCGATCCGATCCAACTGCTCGCTGATGCTGATGCCAACCCCGAAGCAATCCCTCAGGAATTGATCCCGGCAGTTTCCCTCCTGCGGATTTACAGGCTTGCGGGAAGCGGTGATCCCTTCATCTCCTTCCTGCGCGATGGCGGTGTTCCGGACTGGATTACGGCAACAGGCGCCGATCCACTGCGGGCGCGCCGCGCCTTCGATACTTATGCAACCGCGCTTCTTGAAGACCGCGGCGCCCTTAATACCGAGGATGCAGATCCGCCCGGCTTTCAGCGTATCAACTTTTATTCCGGCAAAAATGGTGGCACCGTCACGGACGCAGTCTATCGGCCTTCAGAGAACCTGTTCAGGGGGCAGGCGACAAGGGTCAGCTCTGGACTAGAAACCTATGCGCGAAAAATCTCTCCGAAAGGTCCGAGCATTCGGTCGATCGGTGACATCGGACCCGCTATTGAAGCGGGACGCGCGCAGGACCGGTATTTGAATGTCAATGTCAAAGCTGCGAAGAACACGTTGAAGCTTGCTGAATGGACGATTGGACTTCACCCGGGTGTCGGTGCGGGTGTCGCAATCCTCGATGGTTTTGCAACCATGCATCAGCAACACCAGAAAGCCCTCAGTCATCGTTACCCGAAAAAGATCGCGCTCATCGGAAAGCAAAAACCGGCGCGGCCCATGCTGGCAGATGATGAAACAGCGACGAAGGTTGAAGCGGCGCTGATGGCTTATGGTGAACCCTATCGCGTGCTCCTCGTTCAGGATGGTGCAGATGCTGTAATCGGTGGGATCGGCATGGCCAAAGCTGGTTTCGATATCCTGACGAATTCTAATAAGGGCACGAAAGCAGCAAAAGTTGCCTTCGAATTCGTTGAAGGACGAGTACTTGATGTTCTCAAGACCTCAGTGGAAGAGCTGGAAAAGAAGCATGATAAAGAAAAGCGCGCTGAGGTTCTGAAAACCATCCCCGGACGCAAATGGGGACCTTTTCAGATCACGGACCGCGATGTTGGCCCATACTTCGGTCTATTCTATGAAGGGTCCTGGAAGGCCCAGCCGAAATCGCTGACGAATAATGTTTGCTGGAACGGCGACCAGTTCGCAAAAGCCGAACTTTTCGTCCTGCCAAGCGCTTTTGCGGGGCTCAAAGAGACCAAGAATTTCGTATGGCCGGTACGTGAGCCGCAGCTTGCTCTATCGAGCGCGAAAAATGTCATCGATTTCGATGAGAGCACAAGAATAACCTCTCAATTTGCAGGGTCAGAACAAAACGCTGTCACGTTTTATCCGCCGAACATTGGAGGGCTCAGTGGTATTACAGACACTGAAGCGACTTACACCGCTCCTGCCTATCAGGGCAAATGTGTGGAAACCGCAGTTGTGACTGCATCCTACCCAAAAGATGAAAGCCGGATCTGTGCGGCCGCGCCGAGGTCGAACGATGTCGTGGTCGTTGCCCGTCCCGACTGGCAGGTCAAGACCCCGTCTGTCTTTGCCTGCAAACCAGGCAAGACCATCACGTTCACGGCCTCGCACCCTGACCGGCCGGTACAGTGCAAACTCACCGGCCCAGGCCAGCTTACGATGTCCGGAAACAATGGGCGCTACGTCTGTCCGACCCGTTTTAACCGCGCTGCCCACATCGATTGTTTCACCGGAGACGATGAAACCGTCTGTTCGCCGCGCATCGACATCAACCAGCGTCTTGCGAAATTCGGAGCCTTTCTCGAAATAGACGGACTGAGGAAAGACGGTGTTGCGAGCAATGTCGATGGTCTGCGCTTGATCGGTCTCAATCCGGATCCGGACGATGCTGATCAGATCATTGCCCGCAACGAGCCTTTAATGGCGATTGCTCTCGGCGGCTTCTTTCCGGGTGTGGATGCCCTCAACGATGATGAAGATCTCCCCCAATCCGGTGGCATAGTGGCAGGTGGCGGGGGTGGAGGACCGGAAGTCGAGGATGAAGACTTTCACCTCGCTCCGCGAAATGGCAAATATCACCGGTCTCTCAGGATGGTACCGCAATCTGTGGTGCCGGATATCTGGCAGGACTCGATCTCTTACGCCAACACTTACGTTGATGAATCCGACGATCCCCGGCAACGGCGCACAGTGTCCGGCGAGCTCGACCTCAGTCTCTCCTCATCCGGAGAAGGCGTCTTCAACTATCAGGGAAGCGGGCAATTCTCATTGACGGTCGGTGAGCCGTCCCGTTTGCCGGAGCCGAACAAATACGATTTGCCAATTATCAGTCGCACGATGCTCGTGACGAAGTTCAAGGTCACCACCGACACGAAATTGTCGGTCCGCATGCAAACCCAGACAAGCGGTTATGTCGGCGTTCAGTTTGCGCCGGTGATCCTTATGGAACGAACCTTTCCCGTGACGATGGTGAGCGGTATGCACATGATGATGCCGGACCTCAACCAGCCGCACGCGCTCTTCGCACCATCGTTGATTGAGCATGAAATGATGCTGCCGGGACCACCGGAAGGCTATAAGACCGTTGAATATGCGCTCATAACGACCACCGCGGCCCGACCGAAGCTTCAAAAGGCGGGCGGCAACAGATTGACCGGCAGTTTCAACTGGAGCGGTCAGCTCACAGTGAAGACCGAACCGATCCGCACGGCGGCGACCAAGACTCCGAAACTCGATATTGATTACGATGACGCCATTCGCGAGGCCGAGAAGCTCGACGATTACCTGAACGACAACGAGTGGGATCCGGACAAAGACTACAATGTCGATGGTGAGGATGACTCTGTGCCCGATCTCGATGGGCTGTTGCAGGATGCCGAGGCACTCGACCGTTATCTTAATCGTGACAACGCTGTTAGCGGCGGCAACTAACGTATATCGGGAAGGGAACGGATCTATCTCTCCCGCTGCATTCTTCTCTTGACCTAAAGCCGCTTCAGGTCGCTATGACTGGGCTTGAAAGGCCATATGCCATGAAGATTGCTGAAATTGCAGAAGAAACCGGGCTTACCCAGACATTTGTTGGAGACAACCTCTCCTGACAGCCGCAGTAAACCAACTAGCGCAATTCGTGATTATCTTCTCGAGGAAA
>JBCDCU010000196.1:0-7317 GCA_039181265.1 Pseudomonadota bacterium
AAGCGTTCAGCCACAATTCAGAAAAGGTCCGCTAATTGCATGACAATCGTTCGCTGCACCGCGTCATAGTTCTGACTTAAAAACGTGACTATCGAATCGGTGTCAAGATTTTTTCAATTGCGCGAACGACCTGCCGCAATTTGTAACTTTATAAGGGACGCCAGATGACAACGACCGCCCGCCGAGTGACATTCGCTTCGCTTGTCCTGATGACGATCACCGGTCTCATTGGCCTCATCCTTTGGGCTTTTTCGGCTGAAGGTTTCCTCTGGTACGAATGGATCATGATCGCATGTTTCATTGTTACGTTGCCATGGACAGCGATCGGATTTTGGAACGCAGTCATCGGATTTTGTCTGATGCGCTTTGCAAAAGAACCGGCGGCTCATGTCTTTCCGGCGCTCGCCAAGGCCGATCTGGACGCGCCAATCAGATCAAAAACAGCTCTTGCAGTCTGCGTTCGAAACGAGAATGTAAGCGACGTTGATCGCAATCTGACGGTCATGATTGCCCGCCTCGTCGCGTCGGGAGAGGCCAAGAACTTTCACGTTTTTGTCCTGAGCGACAGCAATGATCCTGAAATTATCGCCCGTGAGAACACGGTTTTTGCGCAACTGAAGCGCTCCTGGGCCGGAAAAATCGACATCACGTATCGCTTGCGGACGGATAATTGGGGCTTCAAAGCCGGCAATTTGAGAGAGTTTTGCGAGCGCTACGGTGACGATTACGACTTCATGCTGACGCTCGATGCGGACAGCGTCATGACAGCCTCGGCAATCCTGCGCATGGTTCGCGTGATGCAGCAAAACGAGAACCTCGGCATTTTGCAGAGCCTTGTTGTTGGCCTTCCGGCAGACAGCGCCTTCACGCGCGCTTTCCAATTCGGCATGCGGCTTGGCATGCGCTCGTTTACGCTCGGCAGCGCCTGGTGGCAGGCCGACTGCGGCCCCTATTGGGGACACAACGCGCTCATCCGTGTGAAACCATTCCGCGACCATTGCCATCTTCCGGTTCTTCCAGGAACAGGTGCACTGTCCGGCTATGTTCTCAGCCACGATCAGGTTGAAGCGACTTTCATGCGCCGCGCAGGCTATGAATGTCGGGTGATTGCCGATGAAAATGGGTCTTTCGAAGAAAACCCACCGCATCTTCTTGAATTTATCCGCCGCGATCTCAGATGGTGCCATGGGAACATGCAGTACCTCAAGCTGTTGCGTGAACCGGGTCTTTTGTTCATGAGCCGCGTTCAGCTGTTCCTTGCGATCCTTATGTTTGTCGGATCGCCTGCCTGGATGCTCTTTGTTTTCTGCGCAACGGCAAGCATCGTCTTCACTGATATCACCTTCAAAGGGTTCGACCTGGAGCCCGGCTTTGCGCTCTTCGGGATCATCATGACCATGATCTTTGCGCCGAAAATCGTGTCGATCATTGATGTTTTGATGCGTCGTGATTTGAGGCAGAGCTTTGGCGGCGGAGTTGCGGTGGCATTTGGTGCGGTGGCCGAAATTGCATTCTCGATGGTGCTTGCGCCGATTATGGCGGTTGCTGAGACACTTTTCCTCCTGGCTCTGCCATTTGGAAAGGTGAAGACATGGGCGGCACAAAACAGATCGAGCCACGCCCTGCCTTTGATTCCGACCACGCGGCAACTTTGGCCACAGATGACCTTCGGGTTTGTCGGGGTTGGCGCGCTTGTTGCGACCGGTTCCGTTGATACGGTCGGATTTCTTGTGTCGCTTCCTGTTTTCTTTGGTCCGTTTCTCGCGATTCCCTTTGCGCTCTCCAGTTCACACTTGGCGGCAGGCCATCTAGCAACCCGCCTTGGTCTTTGGCAGATACCGGAAGAAAACCGGCTTCCGGTCATAATCCGTGCGCTCGATTTGCCGGCCGTTTCAATTCGTGGGAAGGCCGTAGCTGACGGGACCCGTCACGAGCCGCTCACGACGGATCAACTGCTGGAACCCGGGCTTGACAAGGAAGACCGCCTCGTAGCGTGATGGCGCTCACACTCAGCCATCCGATCCGGGCGTTATCGTGCCGTTCTTCCAATTCTTGCGTTCGACCTTCTTCATAAATGGCCTAGCGCTGGTCGCCCTGTTCGCGATTGCGACGATGACCGGCGTTTTGTCATCCGTTTCCCAGGCGGCAGCCTGCGGTCAGAAGACTGACTGCGAAGTCGCAAACGGCACCTATCGTATCTACGTTCCGGAAACGGCGAAGGGCCAAGCGCAGATCCCGGCAATCTTGCATATTCATGGTCTTGGCCGTGGTGCCGAAGGTGTGATGAAGAACCGTAATCTCACGCGGCTTGCCAAAAAGTATGGCATGGCGCTGATCGCGGTGAACGGACGCGCTCAATCCTGGACGTTCCCGCAGGGCGTGCGTCGTGGCCGTGTGCGCGATGACTTTGCCTATGTGCGTTCCGTCAGCGACGATGCCGCGCAACGGTTCAACATCGACCGGTCCCGCATTGTTCTAACCGGCTTTTCTATCGGCGCATCGATGGTCTGGAACATTGCCTGCCGCACGCCTGAAGCCTTCGCCGGCTACGTCACGATCTCCGGTACATTCTGGCGACCGCAACCGAGCCGGTGTGCTGCTCCGATATCGGAAATCTACCATGTTCACGGGCGATCCGACCCGATCTTTCCGCTTGAGGGGAGAATAGTTAAGGGCCGGCGGCAGGGGGCAATTGCCGATACGATGGCGTTCATCTTAAAGCAAGATCGTTGCACGACCGAGCCGGTGGAAGAGGAAAAACGAGGGCGTCTGGAATGCCGCCTGCACCGTAATTGCTCCGGTGGTTCCGTGAGTTTCTGTTTCCATGGCGGGGGCCACTACATCAAAAGCCCATTTGTTGAGGACGCACTATTCAGGATCATCCAGGCCCGCGGTTGGTCCGTGCCCGGCATCTAGGGCTTCCAACAAGGACGTGACTTCCATAACGTGGCTCGAGGTCTGTAGGACCCGAACCACGCATACCATCGAGACGAGAGATGACCGACCAGACTGCTGACGAGAAACCGACCGGACCTCTTTCAGGACTGCGCGTCCTCGATCTCTCACGCATTCTCGCCGGACCCACGGCTACTCAGCTCCTTGGCGATCTTGGTGCGGACGTCATCAAGATTGAAAGGCCGGAGCGGGGCGACGATACCCGCACATGGGGGCCGCCCTTCGTTCAGTCCGGCGGAAAGGATAGCCAGGAAAGCTCCTATTATCTCTGTGCCAACCGCAACAAGCGCTCGCTTGCAATCGATTTGGCGAGTGAAAAAGGACAGGCGATTTTGCGCGATATCGCTGCGGTGAGCGACATCATTGTCGAAAATTTCAAGGTCGGTGACCTGAAGCGTCGTAGGCTAGACTATGAGAGCATCCGTGCCATCAACAAGAAGATCATCTATTGCTCAATCACCGGTTTCGGCCAGACAGGGCCCTACGCGCCGCGCGCGGGCTATGATTTTCTGATCCAGGGGATGGGAGGCATTATGAGCCTTACCGGCGACCCGGATGAGGAGGGCGGACGGCCGATGAAAGTCGGTGTTGGGATCGCCGATGTGATGTGCGGAATGTACGCCTCCAACGCCATCCTCGCAGCCCTTCATCACCGTGAGAAAACAGGGGAGGGGCAATATATCGACCTCTCACTGTTGGACTGTCAGGTTGGCTGGCTGATCAATCAGGGCGCCGCTTATCTTACCACCCGTGACGTGCCGAAAAGGCTTGGCAACGGTCATCCGACCATTGTGCCCTACCAGACCTTTCCGGCATCGGACAAAGACTTCATTCTGGCCGTCGGGAATGACAGCCAGTTTCAGAAATTCCTCGAAGTCGCGGGCCGCACTGACCTTCTGGCCGACGAACGGTTTCAGACGAACCGGGCGCGTGTGGTCAATCGCGCCCATACCGTTCCAGTAATCGCGGAAATTACAAAGACAAAGTCGGCTGATACCTGGCTCTCAGAGCTTGCAAAAGTCGGCGTACCGTGCGGACCCGTGAACGATTTGGGTGAGGTCTTCAGCGATCCGCACATCGTTCATCGCGAAATGGAAATCGCGATGGATCACGATACCGCAGACGGCGGCAAGGTTCATCTGATAGGAAATCCGATCAAGATGAGCGAGACGCCAGTCACCTATCGGCACGCACCTCCGCGCGTCGGGCAGCATTCGGCGGAGGTCCTGCGCGATCTTTTCGATATGGGTGACGACGAGATTGCGGCGCTCGCCGAAGCCGGAACCCTTACGGACGGCAGGCTCAGCGATCGCTGACGAGACAGAATGTAATCACAAGAACAACCGGGAAGAATCGATCCATGCGTGGTGCTGATATTATTGCGAGAAAACTCAAAGAAGCAGGCTCGAAAACCGCGTTCGGCATTCCGGGTGGCGAAGTTCTGACCCTGATCGATGGCCTGAAAGGCGAGGGGATCGATTTCGTCCTTGTGAAGCACGAAAACGCAGGCGGTTTCATGGCGGAAGGAACCTGGCATGCGACCGGAGCGCCCGCAATCCTGGTCGCAACTGTTGGCCCTGGCGTTGCGAACGCGGTCAATGTGGTGGCGAACGCTATGCAGGATCGTGTGCCGCTCATCTTCCTAACGGGTTGCGTCGATGCCGCTGAGGCTGAGACTTACACGCACCAGGTCTTTGATCACCAGGCCGTTCTTGCGCCGATTGTCAAAGGCACTTTCCGCGCAACGGAAGGTGCGATCGGCGTGATGATGGATAAAGCGATTGCGCTTGCCGTCAGTGGCCAGCCCGGTCCGGTGCATGTCGATCTTCCAATCAGCGTCGCGAAGGCCGATAGCGATGAAATCTACCGGTCTTTCGTGCCACCAGCCCGCCCGGGGCTTCCCGTGCCGGAGGGCCTTCAGGAAGCGCGTAAGCGGCTCTCCAATGCCAAGCGCCCGATTGCGGTTGTCGGCGTTGATGCCTTGAATGAGGAAGCCGATATCGCAGGGTTCTGCAAACACTTTAACATCCCGATGGTCGCCACTTACAAGGCCAAGGGGATGCTCGATGAAAGCGATCCGCTTGCACTCGGAGGAGCGGGCCTCTCTCCAAAAGCCGACGAAATGATCCTGCCTTTGTTCGAGACGGCTGATCTCATCCTGCTTCTTGGCTATGATCCGATTGAAATGCGCATCGGATGGCGTGATCCCTGGAGCGGCGAAAAGGTGATTGAGGCAACATCCGTGATCCGCGATCACGGAATGCATGATGTCGGCCTGACGCTATTGGGTGATGTCGCGCTCACGGTTGAGGAATTGAAGGACGGTACGCCGGGTGAGACGTGGGAAAATGGCGAAGCGGCAGCGGCGCGCTCGGCGCTGAAATCGTTCTTTGCCGCAAGCCGCCCCGGTTTCGGGCCGGAACATGTCTTTTCTGCGCTGCGTGAAGCGGCTCCCAGCGACACGGTGATTACCGCCGATTCCGGCGCTCACCGGATCCTCGTAAGCCAAATGTGGGACTGCGTCAGTCCACGGACGATGCTGCAATCCTCGGCACTTTGCACCATGGGATGTGCTGTGCCCCTCGCTGCGGGCTACAAATATGCGAGCCCTGAGACCCCGGTTCTCGCCTTTGTCGGCGATGCTGGGCTTGAAATGATGATGGGTGATCTCTCCACGCTGCGGGATATGAAAACCCCGGTCGTCATTTGCGTCCTCATCGACGAGAGCCTGGGTCTGATTGAGCTAAAACAACGGGCAATGCAGTTCGAAAATGTCGGGGTCGACTTTTCAGGAACCGATTTTGCCACTGTCGCAAAGGGTTTTGGCGGGCACGGCGTTTTCATAGACGATGCCGAAACGCTGGTCCGTGAGTTTCAGGACGCTCTCAAGCGTGACACGTTTACGCTTCTCTGCCCGCGGATCGGACGTCAGGCCTATGACGGCAAGTTCTAGCTGAGAGCGTCGTTCAATCAGATGTTCTAATCCTTAGCGATCGTCTGATTGAAAATCGCTTGGAACACTGCATCAAGTTCTTCCGCCATCACTTTCAGATCCGCATCAGCCTCTGCAAAATAGGGCGAAAAGACATGGGTCGGCGTTTTGTAGGAAAGCGTGGATGAGCCATCAGCGTTTTCTGTGAGGTAGAAACGGATCGGTGCTTCTATCCCCGCTTGAATGCTCGATTTCAGCATCCGCCGCGCCCAACTATTGTTGTAGACACCAACGATACGGTTGCCCGGGATCACAATGCCCGCACCCTTTGCGCCGAGCGTGGCACTCGCCGTTGTGATGTGACCCATGCCATTCGCTTTGATGGCCTCCTTCAATTGGTCATAGAGGACGTCATATTTATGGGGTGTTCGGCTTGCGACGAAGCCGGGTTTCTCGGTGATACCGTCACCGGCGCCCTCATCGGCGAGTGCGTTTGACGGTCCGTATGCGAAGACCGCGGTCAGGTGAATAAAGGCAATGATGAGAGTAAAAAGAAGGTTGCGCATCCTACTCCGCTTTCTGCCGATCACAGATTGAAACGTGCTTTCAATCTGAGACCGGCGATGCTGCCCAGAAAGCCGAAGATCAGCCACCACCAGCCGTGCATGGATCCTGAGACAAGACCGCCCAGATAAGCGCCGATATTGCAGCCATAAGCAAGACGCGCGCCGTAGCCCATGAGAAGCCCACCAACCACCGCTGTGAAGAGGTCGCGTCGCGCAATCGTCAGGGTTGGCCGGTAACGGCTCTGCAGGCCTGCAGCAATCATCGCGCCGAAGATGATCCCGAAATTCATGACCGATGTTGCGTTTGCAAAAACGCTGCGCTCGAGAACAGCAACATTCCATGCCGGCCATTCATCAACAGGTATACCGACCGCGTAGAACATTTTCGCGCCCCATAGGGCGAAAGCAGAGGTAATGCCCCAAGGCCTGTGGAGGACGAGAAGCGTGCCGACCGAGACGATCACGAGGGCAAGGGCTCCCGTTCGTTTCGACCATTTGCCGAAAAGAAGGCTTTCGGTTTTGTCAGGCGCTTCGAGTTCGCCCCAGCGACGTTTTTCCAAGACGATGGTGAGGAGGTAAATCCCTCCAAGAAGCACCGCAAAAAGCGCGAGCGCTCCGGGTGCGCCAAGTTCATTGACGAAGGAATAGGCCTGGAACCTCGGCAATCCATGCCAGAACCCGAGATGATGGGTGGCGATTACGGATCCCATGATGAAGAAAAACAGTGTGATGGCCATGCGGCTTGATCCGCCGCCGGAGGTGAACAAAGTGCCGGAGGCACACCCACCGCCAAAGATCATGCCGATACCGAACATGAACGCGCCGATCGCTGACCCAATCCCCCAGGGATTGACGAAGCCATAG
>JBCDCU010000197.1:0-7307 GCA_039181265.1 Pseudomonadota bacterium
CCTTGGCATAGGAAAGGGCTCGCCGCATCAGGCTTGAATTGGTGATGCTTCGGCGTCCATTCGTAAAGGCCGGAGCGCCCGCGTCGTGCATCAGACGAAGTTCCGACATTTCCTCGCCGGCCAGGTCTTTTGTGAGGGCGCCCATAACATGAACGCGATTGACCGCGGTCGCTGCAGCGTTTCTCAGAATGAACTCGACAAGCGCGATGTCATCGATAACCGGTTGGGTTTCGGGTTTTACGATCATCGTTGTGACGCCGCCGGAAACAGCTGCGGCAGACGCGCTCGCGAGCGTTTCCTCGTGCTCGTGTCCCGGTTCACCTGTGCGCACCGAGCTGTCGACAAGGCCCGGCAGCATCGTGAGGCCCTTACCGTCAATCAGATCATAATCTGCTTCCAGGAGACTTGGAGCCACATGATGCTCGACTGCGCGGATCTTGCCGTCGGCGACGAGGACGGTGTGCGGGCCGTCAATCTTCTGTGCCGGGTCACAAAGATGGATATCGATGAAAGCGAGCGGGCGGGTTGAACTGTCACGCATGGTCATGTCGATATCGCGTCACCATTTGGTCGGTCCATACCCGGGCGGTTTGGCAGATGGTGGGACAGAGCTTCGAGCACGGCCATACGGACTGCCACACCCATCTCAACCTGCTCCCGGATGACAGATTGCGGTCCGTCGGCAATCTCTGAGGCAATCTCGACACCACGGTTCATTGGGCCCGGATGCATCACAAGTGCGTCTTCGCGAGCAACGGAGAGTTTTTCCGCATCCAGTCCATAGTACCGGAAATATTCCCGCACCGACGGGACGAACGAACCGCGCATCCGTTCGGTCTGAAGGCGCAACATCATAACGACGTCAGCGTCTTTCAGGCCCTCCCGCATATCGGTGAAGACTTCAACGCCCATCCGCTCGATTCCGGTCGGCAGAAGCGTTGACGGGCCGATTACCCGGACCCGCGCATCGAGGGCATTGAGAAGGATAATGTTCGAACGGGCGACGCGGCTGTGCAGAATATCGCCGCAGATCGCCACCGTAAGGCGGGCGATACGGCCCTTATGACGACGGATTGTGAGCGCATCGAGGAGGGCTTGTGTGGGATGTTCGTGCGTGCCGTCGCCTGCGTTAATCACTGAACAATCGACTTTTTGCGCAAGAAGTTCCGCTGCTCCGGCGCTGGCGTGACGCACGACAAGCAAATCCGGGTTCATGGCATTGAGGGTGATCGCTGTGTCAATCAGCGTCTCGCCTTTCTTCACGGCCGATGTGCCGACGGACATGTTCATGACATCCGCGCCAAGGCGCTTTCCAGCAAGCTCAAAGGAAGACTGTGTGCGGGTTGATGTTTCGAAAAACAGATTGATCTGAGTCCGTCCGCGTAAAACCGACTTCTTCTTTTCCACCATACGGCCGATATCGACCTCGCTCTCCGCACCATCAAGAAGGGCGGTGATCTCATGTGGCATCAGGCCTTCGATGCCGATCAGGTGGCGGTAGGGAAAAGGTGCGTTCATCGCCGCTCCTCATAAGGCAGGCGTTAGCCATGTTGCAACAGGAAAGCGCCCTTGTTTGCAAGGACTTTAGCGGTTCTTCACACGTGACGTGCAAGTGTGCTTCGACAAGCGGAGATTTTCCGCTAAGAAACATGGGAAGAGGTTGCAGCCCAGAATGAACAGAACGAACCCGATGGCTTATCAGACGACTCCGGATCCTTTCGGCTCACGGCCATCAAACCAGACGCCTGCCTTTTACCCGCGTAATCTGTTCACCGGAGATCCGCTGCTTGTTGCTCTTTCAGATGGGATCTCGTCCGCTTTCCGGGAGGATATGGAGAAGCTTGGCGCAGAAATGGGATCCGCTGAGGTTGCGCAACTTGGCGACCTCGCCAACCGCAATATTCCGGTCTTGAAGACCCACGACGAACGTGGTGCGCGCGTTGATCGAGTCGACTTTCATCCCTCCTACCACGCTTTAATGCGCCGCTCGATTGCGCGCGGTCTCCAAGGATCGGTTTGGGAGAGCGATGCATCCAGTCCATTGGACAAGGGCCACCGCCATCAGGCCCGCGCGCTACGCTTTTATATGACGGCTGCGACGGAGTGCGGACATTTGTGCCCGCTCACCATGACAAACGCCGCGCCTGCGGCTCTCAGACATAATTCTGCACTTGCCCGTGAATGGCTGCCGCGTCTTATCAACCGGCACTATGATCCGAGCGCCAAAGCCGGTTCGCGAAAGGCCGGAGCGACGGTCGGCATGGGTATGACGGAAAAGCAGGGCGGTACGGACGTCAGGGCCAATGTGACGCTCGCTGAGCCTGCCAGCGAAAACTTCTTTCTGGTGAACGGGCACAAATGGTTCATGTCCGCGCCAATGTCGGATGCGTTTGTCATTCTCGCTCAGACGCGGAATGGTCTCAGTTGCCTGTTTATTCCCCGTATTCTCGACGATGGAGCACAAAACGGTCTTCGCTTCCAGCGCCTCAAAGATAAGCTTGGAAATCGATCGAACGCATCAGCAGAAGTTGAGTTCCATAATGCGGTGGGCTTTTTGATCGGTGCTGAGGGACATGGCGTCAGAACGATCCTCGATATGGTGACGCTCACTCGCCTTGATTGTTCGATCGCGTCAGCCGGGATGATGCGCGCCGCGATTTCTCATGCAGTCCACCATGCCCGTCACAGGACGGCGTTTGGTTCTAAGCTCATTGAAAAGCCGCTTCATCTGCGGGTTCTTGCTGACATGGCCCTTGATGCGGCAGCTGCCGCTGTTCTCTCCTTCCGGCTTGCGGAGAGTTTTGACGAGGCGGGAAAAAATCAAGGTCATGCGGCCTTCGCGCGGCTCATGACACCTGTTGTGAAATACTGGGTTTGCAAGGCAACGCCGCCTCTCGTCACCGAGGCAATGGAATGTATGGGCGGGAACGGATACATCGAAGACTGGCCGATGCCGCGGCTTTACCGTGAGGCACCCGTCAATGCGATCTGGGAAGGTTCGGGCAATGTTATGTGCCTTGATGTGCTCAGGGCGCTCAGGGCCAATCCTGAAAGCCTTGATGCGGTGATCGCGAATGTTGAAGACGCTTTTGGCGGCAAAAGCCCTGCGCTGACAGATGTGCTCAGAAAAGCCGCTAACGCGGCACTGAAAGATGAGGGGTCTGCCCGCATTTTGACGGAGCAACTTGCGCTGACGGTGGCCGCTGCAGAACTGAGGCGGATTGCGCGATCCGACATCGCGGACGCTTTTTTGGAAGGTCGGCTGAACCGGCCGTTTTCGACGACGTATGGCATGATGGATTCGCGTTTCGACCCGGCAGCCATGGTTGATGCCATGTATCCGGCGACCCAATAGTCACCAATCAAGGTGCTGGTTTCCTGAAAACGGCCCGGTCCGTTTTCCATTTGCAAAGCACATATAAAATGGAATGCCCGGTCAAAATCATATCCTGTTCTTTTAATTAAGTTATTCCAAATTTTATCGAATTCGGTACGAATTGGTCACAGAGCGATGTTAAGCCGTTGGTAAGGCGGCAAGTGTATTCATCAAAGGGAATTCGATGCTGGGTTTGTGATCCGTCTTACAAATAACAGTTGTTCTGTGTGTGCCTCTGAGTGCGCAAATTACGAATACTTTCAAATACTGGGACCCGACCGAGATTTGAGCGACAACAACCAAAATTCTGTCGAAGGTGGCGCCGGAGAACCGACGGATGAGCGTTTTGCGAAAACCGCCGGTAATTTGGCCAACATCGTTTCGCTCGAGCGCATATGCCATCTGGCGTTAAACGCTTTCCGGGCGTCAGGCGTCGCTCTTGTTTGCCTTGAAGACGGCAAGGGCCGGGTCATGCAGGCGATTGGCGTTCCCGAGCACGAATTGCCGCTTCATGATCCCTTGCCCGAATTGCTTGAAGCCAAAGATGGCGAGGTATTGATCGGCGATATCATTGAGGATGGCCGGCTTCGTGCGCAAGCGTGGGTCGCAGGACCACCGCATGCGCGAGCCATTGCGGCGCGTCTCCTGAGAAACAGCGAGGGCGAAACGATCGGGCTTCTTGCAATTCTCGATAAAGGCCCGCGTGTTTACGATGAGGCAGACGAGGACTTCCTCTTGGATCTCTCGTCTCTTCTGTCCGATGAATTGGATCGCCTCGGGCAGAATCCTCAAGCCGTGAAGGTGCGAGATTTCGACCATGCGAGTGCTGACGCGATCATTGACGCGATGCTTGGACATCTCGATCACGGCATCTTTGTTCTGGATCAGGACTATCATACCCGTCTGACCAACAAAGCTTTTCGGGAAACGTTCAAGGTTCCGAGCGAGTATTGCGAGACGAGACCGGTCTTTTGGGAGGTCATGGCGCGTATTCACGAATCCGGCGTCCATATCGTACCCGATATCGACTATCAGGAATACGTCAAGGTTCGTCGTTCCGAAATAGAGCGGGCGGATGGCAAACCAAAGCAGTTTAATCTGAGCGATGGTCGTGTGCTCGAACACCGGTGCCGCAAACTTCCAAACGGCTGGCGCTTGCTTACCTATTATGACGTTACTGAGAGAGCCGAACGCGAGAAGCTTCTTAGGGAAGCCGAAGACCACCTAAAACAATTGGCATTCACAGATACGCTGACAGAGCTTGGTAACCGCGTTTCCTGCCAGGCTGCAATCGCGGAGGCTATTGAGCAGGCAGGTTCAGACCGTCCCTTCGCGATGATCCAGATTGATCTCGACAAGTTCAAACGTATCAACGACACGCTCGGCCATGCTGCCGGTGACCGCCTTCTGCAGGCCCTGGGTGAGCGATTGAAACTCTTCACTGAGTCCTATCAGACGTTCCAGGCTTTTCGGTGGGGTGGCGATGAGTTCATCGCGCTCGTCACTTACGATCGTGATGGGAATTTGGAGGCGCTTTGTCGTGAACTCATCAACCTTGCAACCATGCCGGTGCGTTATGAAGATCGCACGCTGCTGCCACAGATCAGCCTTGGTGTCGCCCGGTATCCCCAAGATGCGACGTCGCCGGACGAACTTATGATCTGCGCCGATCTTGCGCTTTATGAAACCAAAGGCAGGGGTGGATCTGGTTTTCATTTTTTCAACGACACCATGAAGGTTGGTTTTGAAGCGGAAATCGAGCTTGAGAAAGATCTTCTTGCTGCGATGGAAAGTGGTGCGCTCGAGATTTGGTATCAGCCCTATTTCGGCACGGCAGGTGACAAAATTAGCGGCCTGAAATCTGATGTCATGTGGGCGCACCCAAAGCGAGGTGTGCTCTCTTACGACCAGTTCATGACCGGTGTTACATCATCCGGCCTATATTCGGCGGTCAGCCGATACATTTTTGATTCGAGCGCAGAGGCGGCCAAGATCTGGTCGGATGAAGGTCACGCATTCGACCGCATTGTCGTCAATGTTGACAGCAATTATCTCGCGCGCGGAACTGTCGTCCAGGATATCTGTGGGGCCTGTCTCAGGCATGATGTCAGTCCGGAAGTGTTCAGCATCGGGATCTGCGAAAGCGTGCTGAAATCGGACCAGGACGGTAAGCTACGCGAGATCCTGAACGACTGTCGAACCACCGGTATCGCCGTTACGATCCGGGATTTCAGCGGAAGCTACGCGACGCTTTCCAATCTTTCTGAGTATCCTGTTACGCAGCTGCGCCTCGGTCGGGACTTGGCCCACAACATTGCCAACGAACCGAAGCAGCACGCTATCCTTTCCGGAATGGCATCGACAATCAAACTGATAGGTGCCGAACTTGTCTGCGAAGAGATCGGTGACATTCAGGCTATCGCGACGTTGCGCACTCTTGGCGTTGCGGCGGTGCAGGGGGATTGTCTCGTCGGTGCCATGGATTTCCGGCAAATGACCCAATGGTTCCTTAATGAGGGATATCTGGTGTGTGCCGATCGCATCAATGGCGGCGGGGCTGCACTAAAGGTTTGATCTCCAATACAGGTGTTTTCGCCTTGGAAACGTGCCTTTCCATTTCCGGGGCAGTGTAATTTCACAAGTCTTTGAGGGGTATTGCGGTAGGCAAGTTAGACAGCACTGACTAATCTCTCGCCATGCGCGCGCTTTTCCTAGATCCAGCGATCAATCGGGCCGGTATTCCGGTCCACGGTCTCAAGAAAGCAATGATTGGCATTGCTGTCATTGGTTTACTGATTCTCTTTGCTCTTTCGCCTCCGGCGAAAGCGAATGACGTTCGCCCGGTCGAACTCGAACTTGTCCTCGCCATCGACACCTCCACCAGCGTCAATGCACGGGAATTCCATCTGCAGAGGCAAGGAATTGCCGATGCCTTTCGTCATGAGAGCGTGATTGAGGCGATTAAAGTGCTTGGCGGTGAGGGCATTGCAGTTACGATTGTTCAGTGGGCGGGCGAACGTAATCACGAGACCGTCGTTGACTGGACGCATATTCGAGATGAGACAGATGCTCGACAGTTCGCCGATCGGGTTGCTTTGATTGAGCGGAAACTCCGAGGTCTGACCGACATTGGCAGTGTAATCAGGTACTCAACGCGTTCGCTTTCCACAAATCGGTTTGATGGCGTGAGACGCGTGATTGATATCTCTGGCGATGGGACCAATGGTGGAAAGAGCCTTCCCGCCGAGCGCTTGAATGCGCTTCTGGACGGCATCACGATCAACGGGTTGGTGATTCTTGAGCCCAATCCCGAATTATGGGAGTTCGGATTGATCGAGCACTATCAGAACGAAGTAATCGGCGGTGATGGCGCGTTTTTGATGAAAGCTCAGAGTTTCGAAGATTTTGCTATCGTGATCAGGCGTAAGCTGATCCGGGAGATCATCGGCCTGAGCCTCTCCTATCATCCGTCCCGGCCTTTGAAGCCAAGGGACATGGCCGGGTGGTTCTTACTGACTGAGCAACCGCATCCTTGAAGAAAGCGGCTGCGGATCTGAGTGCCTGCGGCTTCGACTACATCGGCGGTTCGTTGAACTTGAGGGCATCCTCAAGCCGGTCGAGGCTGTTTTCCCAAAAGACACGATGGCGCATGGTCCAGTCGCCAATCGATTGTATGGCATCAGGGCAAACAGAATAAAGACGACGTTGTCGGTCTACACGCTGATGGATAATTCCCGCTTCCCGCAGAACTTTGAGATGGCGTGAAATTGCAGGTGGTGAAAGCGGTGAAACCTCTTTCAAATCACCGACAGCCATCTCTCCTTCACGAAGCAGTTTCTCCACAATCGCCAGACGCGTTCTATCACCGAGGGCCGCAAAGGCTTGATTTAAATATTGCATCGTAATTTTCCCCCAGATTAATTAACGTATA
>JBCDCU010000198.1:0-7252 GCA_039181265.1 Pseudomonadota bacterium
AAGGCCTGGAGGCGCAATTCCCCGCTCGCAATCTTCGGCAGGTATTTTTCTTTCTGAGCCTCGGACCCATGACGCAGAACCGTTCCCATTGTGTACATCTGGGCATGGCAGGCCGCCGCATTGCATCCGCGCTCATGGATTGTTTCAAGCACGGCCCCGGCAGCACTTAGCGGCAGGCCAGACCCGCCATATTGTTCAGGAATGAGCGCTGCGAGATACCCGCTTTCCGTCAACGCCTTGACGAAGTCATGGGGGTAGGCGGCTTCATGGTCGAGCTTCAGCCAATACTCATTTGGAAATTGCTCGCAGATTTTCGATACCGCTTCGCGAATATCCTGCCATTGCGGATTAACGGGCATCTCGATGGTGTTTGCATTCTCGTCGTACATGTAAACGTCCGGTTTTTGGGAGGTCTTAGATAATCTTGTCGGCGCGAAGGTTCGCGATTTCGTCATCGGTCAATCCGGCGTCGCGCAGGATCTCATCGGTGTGCTCGCCGGGATCGGGTGACGCGGTCGTTACAGAAGCCGGGCTGCGGGAGAGGGTGAGCGGCTGGCCAACCACGCGGACATCGCCGCGCGCGTGATGGTTAAGCGGCTTGGCGATCCCGAGATGAACCACCTGAGGATCGTCGAACATGGAATCGACCTCATAGATCGGGCCTGCCGGAACACCGAATTCATCAAGCGTATCGAGCCAGTCCGCAGAAGGTTTCGTCTTGAAGATTGGCCGGATCAGATCCCAAACCGCTTCGCGGTTTTGAAAGCGCGCAGAGAGCGTTGCGTAATCCGGATGCTCCGCGAGCGCGTCGAGACCAAGGCAAGCGCAAAGCTGAACCCATTGTCCGTCCCCGCCAACGCCGAGATTGATATAGCCATCCGTCGTCTCGACGACGCCCATCGGAGTTGAATAGGGATGATCGTTTCCGGCCTGTCCCGGCACGTCTCCGTCGACGAGATAGCGAGCTGCCTGAAAATCAAGAAGCGCGATCTGTGCCTCAAGAAGCGACGTGTGGAGCCATTGGCCCCGGCCTGACTTTTCGCGTTCGGCAAGGGCAATCAGGATGCCAGTCGCCGCATAAAGCCCGGCGGTTGAATCGGCGACTGCAGCACCGGCGCGCATCGGTCCGCGCCCCGGCTCTCCGGTCACCATCATCAATCCGCCCATACCTTGCGCGATCTGATCAAAACCCGCTTTCTTCGCATAGGGCCCGTCCTGACCGAAGCCTGAGATCGAGGCTAGAATGATGCGCGGATTGACGGCGCTCAGCGCTTCATAGTCGATCCCGAGCCGGTGTTTGACATCGGGCCGGAAATTCTCGACCACAACATCAGCATCCTTTACAAGCGCCATGAAGAGATCATGGCCGCGCTCTGTCTTGAGATTGACAGTAAGTGAGCGCTTGTTGCGGTGAAGGTTGAGCATGTCATAGCCATGGCGCGCACCACTCATCCCTTCATTGGGATCGACGCCTTTCGGCGCTTCGACCTTTATGACGTCAGCCCCGAAATCCGCCAGAACCCGGCAGCAGGTTGGTCCCGCGCGCACGCGGGTCAGGTCAAGAACCTGCAAATGGTCAAGCGCGGTCGCACCGCTTGGAGACGTCATGCAAACCCCTCCGCCAGCGCAGAGCTCTTGTGGGATATCCCGGCGGGAAGACAGCCATGCCAATCGCTTGCGCTCTGGAACTGCTCAACCAGCGACAGAAGCCGCATATCGGAGCCGAGCCTTCCAACCACCTGAACAGCGAGCGGCATCTGGTTGTCGTCAAAACCGATTGGAAAGGCGACCGCTGGAAGACCGAGATAGTTCACAAAGCGGGTAAAGGCGCTTAGCTCGTAAAGCGTCCGGGGCCGGAAGGTATTTGATTCCGGCACGGTCTCGGTCAAAGGCGGGGTTCTAATCGGCATGACGGGGAGGAGAAGCGCATCCCGTTCGCCGAGGATCTCCTCATTGAAAAACGCCCGCAGATTGTCTCGCTCTGCCAGATGCGCCTCATAGGCGGATCGTTCGATCTCGAAACCCTTGGTGAGGCGCCTTTTGAGAAGCGGATCGAAGTCTGGCGAGGCAAGAAGCGCCTTATGGGACTGGGCCGCTTCATATTGCAGGACAACCATGGTGCGCTCGCCAGTCGTGCCAATGAAGTCCGCAGCCTTGCTCGCGTCGATGGCAACGCCAATCGAACGAAAAGTCGCGACGCATACCTCCATGGCCTCTCTTATGCTCGGATGGCAGGAGAAAAACACATCATCCGCAAGGACCAGTGATGCAGAGCCGATATTTCCGTCAATGCCACGCTCAGCTCCCACATAAGGCGCAACCTCTGCAATCGTCGCGGCACTCCTTGCAAGAAGCCCGATGTCATCGAGCGATGGGGCGAGATCCATGGCCCCATCAGTCGAGATCGCGCCGTGCGTCGGCTTCCATGCTGTGACACCACAGCCTTGCGCCGGAATACGCAGCGAACCTGCGGTATCTGTACCGATTGCGATATCGGCCAGACCGCTCGCAACCGCGACCGCAGATCCAGAAGAGGAGGCACCCGTCGCATAATCCGCATTCCATGGATTCACCGGATAGTCCTGAAACGGATTATGGCCGGAGGGTTCATAGGCAAGCGGCGTCATGCGAACGGCACCGAGATAGTCAGCACCCTGATCGTTGAGGGTTTTCAGCACCTGAGCCTCACCATCCGCGCCGGTGAGAGATCTCCCATGATGATCCGCCAGCCCCAGGCCGGGTTTGCGTTCCGTCGTCGCGAACATGTCTTTTGCGGCAAAGGGAAGACCAGCCAGAGGACCATTGAGCGGTTTGTCGTTGCGATCAACGCGATGGATGAACGCTTTCAGGTGCCCATCCAGAGCAGGCCCAAGACTCCGACAGAAAGCAGCCCGGTCTTTCCGCTCTTCCGGAACGAGGTCGGACCAGTCCTTCAGATGGGGCTCGCCTTCGAGGTATGCCTGTTCCGGTCTAGCCACCGCTGACAATCCCTCCATCCCCACTTTTCTCGACTGTGCTTTGCCCTAAAAACCAGTCACCCATGGCGCTTGATGTCGTAAACATCGTGTCGTCCCGCGCCTGAAGAAGATCGAGCGCCTTCTCGAAATGATAAGAGACATGCGGCACGGAAATGATGTGCGGATGAAGCGCAAGCGTCATGATACGCGCCTGGTGTTCCGCCTCACGCTCATAGATTGCAAGCGTCGCCTCAACCCGTTTTAAAAACTCATCGCTCGATCCATGCTGAACCACATAGATCGGCACGTCGTTGAGTTCGAAAGAATAGGGAAGGCCGACAAGCCGCCCGCCCGGCGCGTCAATAAAGACCGGCAGGTCGTCAAGCACCCAGTCATGGACGAATTCGATCCCGTTATCTTTTAAGATCGTAAGCGTCTCCGGTGTCTCAGCGAGGCCCGGTCCGAGCCAGGAGCGCGGGCGTGTTCCAGAGACGGCCTGCAGGCGTTCCAGGCTCTTCTCAATCACCGCGCGCTCATCGTCGGCCTGTTTGAGCGATTGCTGGAACCAGCCATGACCGACAAGCTCGTAGCCTGCCGTCAGGATCGCCTCCATCAGGCTTGGATAGACATCGGCGACCTGGGCATTCACAAGCGCGGAGGCAGGCAGGCCGCGCACTCTCAAGCTCTCGATGAAACGCGGCATCCCGCATCTGAGGCCATATTCCACCCAGCTGAAATTCGGAATATCCGGCGGGGCAGGCGCAGCACCATGCGGGGCAGGGATGATCCCGCGCGGCATCGGGCGTTCGAACGGCCAATATTCAACGTTCATGGCAATGTGCACCATGATCTTTTTGCCGTTCGGCAGATGATAGCGCGGACGCTCTGTCGAAAGCTCAAATGGAATATACGGGTTCGACTGCAGCATGACGCGCCAGAAATCCTATTGAGTATGAAGGCGGCCTGCATCAAACGGCCACGTCACCCGAACGGGATCGCCCGGGGCGAAGGGAACCGTTCCATCCGGTCCGGCAAGGGTGCGGACAACAACTTCACGCTCGTCTTCAAGGATAATCCGGTGCGAATTCACGAGGCCGAGATATAGGCATTCGCGATAGGTGCCGGAAACCGCAGGCGCGGAAGGGCTCGATGGTTTGACCGATGGCCGCTCCAGGGACATCACCTCAGAGCGCACCGACACGCTGACGTTCTGTCCGGCGGCAACGGTTGCGCCCTTATGCGGAACGAAGATCTGCCCGGCAGGACTGTTCACCTCAAGCGTATCGCTGTCGGAGGTCACAACCCGCCCGTCGAAAAGATTGTTCTCGCCGACAAAGCTCGCGGTGAACCGGCGCTTCGGGGTCTCGTAGACCTCACGTGCCGGCCCGTATTCCACAAGATTACCGTCAGCGATGAGGGCAATCCGATCGGCGACCGTCATTGCTTCTTCCTGATTATGAGTGACGTGGATGAAGGTGATACCGACCTGCTGTTGCAGGTGCTTCAGCTCCACGCACATATCCTTGCGCAACTGCGCGTCGAGCGCTGCCAAGGGCTCGTCGAGAAGAAGGATATCGCGTTCAAGGACAAGTGCGCGGGCAAGTTGAACGCGCTGTTGCTGACCGCCCGAAAGCTCATGCGGTTTGCGCCGGTCATAACCGGTAAGACCCACCATTTCGAGCATGTCATGGGATTTGCGCTCAATCTCTGCTTTCGGAACTTTTGCGAGTTTAAGTCCGTAGCCGACATTCTCGATCACCGTCATATGCGGGAAGAGCGCATAGCTCTGGAACACCATAGAGGTTGAGCGTTTGTCCGGCGGAAGATCCGTCACATCCTCACCATGCAGCAAGACCCGCCCTTTAGTCGGTCGAATGAAGCCGCCGATGGAGCGGAGCAGCGTCGTTTTCCCGCCGCCGCTCGGCCCGAGAAGCACGAAATACTCGCCCGATTTGATGCTGACATTGACGTTTTCAAGCGCCGTGACGGGGCCATAATTCTTTTTCAGATCGACGACTTCGACGGCGGTATCGGATGACATGTTCATGGGCACGGTCTTTTGTTCAGGGTCTGGTTCTCGGCCATCAGGCGGCTGCCTTTTGAGGCTCGGCATTGGTTTCTGGCGCATCCGCCGGTTCTGCTTTCGGCTGTGCTTTCCGTTGAAGCTGCTCGGAGCGGATCATGGTGAAAATGATGATTGTGCCGATGGTGGCAATCGCAACGAAGCTCACAAGGCTGCTCATCGCATAAGATTGCTCCGACATACCTTCATTGAGCATCTGGGAGATCAGCACGGTTGTGAATGTGTCGAACCCGCCTTTGAGGAGGCTCGTGCGCGTATATTCATTGAACGACAGGATCACAGTGAACGCGCAGGCGCTGAAAATGCCCGCCCTGATCTGCGGGAATTCCACATCCCAGAAGGCCCGCCATCCGCTGGCACCGCAAGCCCTTGCCGCTTCCGTCTGCTGCTCGTTGTAGCGGCCGATCGTAATCAGGATCACGATGAAGGCGTAGGGCATCGTGTAGATGATGAGGCCGATCCAGGCGGTCATAAAACCAAGCTGGAACCAGCCGTAGAAGAATTCTGTGCCGAGATAATCGCTGAAGGCCTCGAACATATTGTTGGTGTTTTTGAAAAAGACGAGAAGCGCAGAGCCCAGAATATCCGGCGCCACGAAGAGCGGCGAAAGGAGCACGAAGATCGTGAAGACCTTGTGCCGCGTCGCTTTGTAGAATTTCGCTGCAATCGTCGCCATGGGCACGGTTACAGCCAAGGTTGCGAACGCCAGCATCAGCGTCCAGCCAAGCGCGTTCATCATCAGCCGGTCGGAAAAGATCAGGCCGTACCATTCAAGCGTGAAAACGTATTCCGCCGCCCCGAATCCGTTCTCATTGAACGAGATATAGATCACATAAAAGACCGGGCTCATGAGGGTTGCGACAATGAGGAGAAGATAGGCCCATTGCGCTCGGTAGCCCCAGATGCTGCCATATTCGCTCATATCGCTCGCACCCCTTCGATCATTTCGCCGGTTCCAGAATATGGGTGAGGTCGAAGAGCCTGTGCCCGAGATATAAGAGCCCCATCTGCGTTCCCGTCATGATCGCGCTCACCGCCATGGCGAGCGGGAAGTCGAGCGCGGTAATAGCCTGGGTCGCAATGAGCCCCGCATTCACCGCGCCCGGACCGCCGAGAATGTTCGGAATAAGCGCAACGCCGATCCCGTTTACGAAGATGAAGAGGGCGCCTGCGAAAATGCCGGGGGCAGCGAGCGGAATAATCACATCTCGGTAGGTACGATAGGTGTTCGCACCGAGATCCTCGCAAACCTCAAAGACGTATTTCGGGATCGCCTCCATGGCGAGGAAGCCCGCAAAGACAATGAAGGGCAGGAACGACAAGACCTCGCCGATAATCACACCCGTTGGTGTGTAGAGGATCGAGGTAATCGGCTCCGATATGACACCGAGGCTGAGAAGCGTCTCATTAACGAGGCCGTTTCTTTGTAAAACCGGGCGCAGGCAGAAGATCCGGATGATCTCGGAGACCATGAAAGGCAGAATGAAAAGAAGCACCACCCGGTGCTGGGCAACCTGAGGAATGCGCCGGCGCACGAAGACCGCAATCGGAAAACCGAGCACAAGACAGATGCCAACCGCAATCAGCGAGTGATACATCGAGGCAAGGAAATTATAGAGCCGCGCGGACGTGAAAAAGTTGTTGTAGGCGAAGAACGTAAAGCCCGGTTCCATCCAGAACTGGGTGCGCTCGAAGACACTCCAGACAAAGGTCAGCGCGAGCGGGAGAATGAAGAAAAAGAGCATGAAGGCGACGGGAAGAAGAAAGATCCCGTCTTTGAGCCGCTCTGAGGTCGTGCGCATGGAAGATATCCAATTGCGGATCCGCGCTCTTTAAAGAATTGGCGCGAACCCGCGGAAGTTTCGAAGCGTGTTAGGCGGCCTGAACCCGTGCCCACCAATCCTGATAGTCGCGGATATGGGTCGGGAAGACATTCTGCCAGGAATTCCCGGCGACCGCGTAACGGGCCTCCTTGTTTTTGAGGCGCTCGGTGATTGTCGCACGCGCCGCCTCGTCGAAGTCTCCCGGATTGGCCGCGATATAGTCATCAACGCCAACCATCTGTGGGCCGAACCCGAAGGTCAGAAGCGTGCGCGCCCCGAACCATGGCGACAGATAGACATTCATCAGCTTGTAGAAGTTTTCTTCCTGACCCCGTTCCTGGCCGCCCTTTGTCAGCATGAACATGTTGTTCCAGGTCTGGTGGCCTTCC
>JBCDCU010000199.1:0-7226 GCA_039181265.1 Pseudomonadota bacterium
GCCATGCGGCAGGTGTTTTCGAGAAGCTCACGATAGGAGATATGAAGGGCTTCATCTTCGGGATTGTCCGGTTCCCAGATGATGGCCGTCTGATCCGCCCGTTTTCCGAGGTGGCGGTCGATACAGTTCGCAGCAACATTGAGGGTACCGTCTTCAAACCACTTGATGTCGACGTTGCCGAACTCGTAACTGACGTCTTTGACCTTTGTGTAGGGCTGGATCCAGTCAACGCGCTTGCCATGCTCGCCCCAGAAAGCCACCGGATCGGAAATCGAAGCGGCATACATTGCCTGGTATGTGTCGCTGTCGATGTGGGCGTTACGCGAAAAGTCTGCACTTGGCGGATAAACGACGTTATCGCTGGCATTCACGTTTTGATGGACGGTCATGATTCCTCCCTCGATTCCATGCTAGGAATTGAACCGGATCCGCCCGGCGCAATACCCGATTAAGCCGCGACGATCGCAGCACCGAATTCAGCAGGCTCTTAAAGTAAGCCAGACATTACTACTTACGGACAACTAACTCCCAAGCGCTCTATACTTCTCTCCCGAGCGCCCTATCCCTAGTTTTCGCGACCCTAATAATTAAATCTTCGTATCGCTACTCTTCAAAAGAACTATATTACTTCATCCATTGGACTTACGACAAAAGGATGCGGTAGAAATACGTGGATTCGCTTGAATAAGGATGTTCTGCCCTCCTGGAATACACTCGAAATTCCAATCATCCGCGTATAAACTTTGAGCCATATTTCAAGCCCCGCGCCGTTGACTCAAATCAACGGGGAGTTGCACCCTTTGTCGCATAGCCTTTGGTATTAATGCTTAGGTCGACTACAGATTTGGAAGTAATGCGAACCTTGAAAGCGAGCGCTGATCACCATCACCGGAAACGACAAGAGATAGGATCGATCGCGTCGCAATAGAGGTGTGTGGGCAAGCGGTTAATCGCCCGACGGCTCAGTGTTCCCCGCGCTGGTTGTGCCCTATCCGCTAGCGATTACTCAGTGCGATTTTCGCAGCAAGCCCCACGAAGACGAGACCTGCAACCTTGTTGATCGCAATCTGGGCCGTCGGCGAGCGAATAAGGAACGTGCTGAGCCCGCCCGCCGCAAGGGCAATCACGCTGAAGACCACAAACGTAATCAACACAAAGATCAAACCGAGCTGCGCAATCTGGGCAACCAGAGATCCCGCATCGGGATCCGTAAACTGTGGGAATAGCGCGAGAAAAAAGATCGCGACCTTTGGATTGGTGATGTTCATGATGAGGCCACGCCGATAAAGCGCGCCCATGCGAAGGCGCGGCGCAGTCTCGCCCATCTCCTGTGCAGGGGAGCGAAATGCCTTGTAGGCGAGAAAAAGAAGGTAAGCCGCACCTGCGAACTTTAGGACCGTAAAGGCTGTTGAACTTGCCTGGACGAGCGCTGCTAGCCCCAAAGCCACTGCGAGGGAATGGACGGTCAGTCCGGTGCAGAGACCGAGCACCACGATGACACCTGACCGCGCCCCACTGAATGCTGACTGCGTCAGGACGAAGATATTGTCGGGTCCGGGTGCCAGCGAAAGCAAGAAGGCCGCAAAAGCGAATGCAACTGCAAGGTCGAACGAGAGCATCAATCAGCGCCTTTCACTATCACGCTCCATCGCTGCAACGAGACAACATACAATGTGGCCACAAAACTCGTATCATCCCGCCCGCTCTTGCCTATTTCTGTTTTCCTGAGGCAAACTGCGTGAAATCAACGTTTTCTTTCCAGTAACTGGTTCACACACATAGTCATACCGGCAAGTCCGGCTCAGGCATCGCCAAGATCGGGTTCTGCTTTAGGTCCTGGTGAAACAGCCCGCCGGACACTCGAACACTTTCTTGGGGCACCTTCAAGGGAACATCATGGTCTTTGAAGTCTTTGCAATAGGCGCGGCCTTCGTCTTCGGTCTCGCCGCAAGACAGGTGGGTCTTCCCCCACTTGTCGGCTTTCTCGCGGCGGGCTTCTTCATCAACATTGTCGGCCCGCAATTCGGCATGCCGGGAACGACCGGACCTATCCTTGAATATCTCGCCAATCTTGGCGTTCTGATGCTGCTCTTCACCATCGGATTGAAACTGAAACTGCGCCAAATCGCAGAACCGCAAGTTGTCGGCGGCGCCCTCTTCCATTTCACAATCTCGATTGCGGTTTTCGCGCCGATTGCTCGCTTCACCTTCACTGACGACTGGATGACGGCACTTCTGATCGGCATCGCCCTTGCCTTTTCCTCGACGGTCCTCACAGCAAAAATGCTTGAAGGAAAACGGGAACTTGGCTCGTTTCATGGCCGTACAGCAATCGGCATCCTGATCGTTCAGGATATTCTGGCGCTTGTCGTCCTCGCGATTTTTGGGGGAAAGCTGCCAGGCCTCTGGGCGCTCCTCATATTCGCGACCCCCTTGTTGCGGCCGCTCCTCTACAAACTCCTCGATCTTGCAGGGCATGACGAGATCCTCGTTCTTGCCGGTATGGTGTTCAGCCTCGTGATTGGTGGCGTGGGTTTTGAGCTAATCGGGCTCAAAGGTGAAATCGGCGCGCTTGTGATGGGGCTGCTGTTGTCCGGTCATAAGCAGGCGAGCGAATTGTCGAAGTCCTTGTGGGCGTTAAAAGAAATCTTTCTGGTGGGCTTCTTCCTGTCGATCGGTATGTCCGGCCTGCCGGATTGGGATGCCCTGTTCTTCGCCCTTGTTGTTGGAATTGCTCTGCCCCTTAAAGGGCTTCTCTTCTTCCTGCTTTTGCTGGCGTTCAAGTTGCGCGCACGCACATCCTTCCTGACGGCCTTGTCGCTCACAGCCTATAGCGAATTCGGCCTGATCGTCGCCGCCGGCATACCCGAAGCCGAAGCCTTCCTCGTGCCGCTCGCTATCGCCGTCTCGGTATCATTCGTGATTGCAGCCCCGCTCAACCGTTTTGCGCACCCACTCTTTGAACGCTACGAGGCACAGCTCCAACCCTTTGAGCGGCCGATCCGGCATCCGGACGAACAACCGACCGATCTTGGCGATGCAAATATCATGATCTTCGGTATGGGACGCACGGGTTCAGCAGCGTATGCATCCTTGAAAGCAGAAGGGCTCAGACCCGTCGGACTTGATGCCGATGTCTACAAGGTCAAGGCGCATGCAGAGGCCGGTCGCAATGTGATCTTTGCCGATGCGGAAGACAGCAATTTCTGGAGCGGCGTTGCGATCGACAATATCAAGGCAGCGGTTCTTGCAATGGACGATATCGAAGCGAAACTCATTGCAGCAAGGACCTTGCGAAAGCGCGGCTTCAAAGGAGCGGTCGTTGCCCATGCGCTTTACGCCGATCATGTGGAGCGGATTACTGAAGCCGGTGCGGACCAGACCTACCTGACCATGGAACAGGCAGGACGCAGTCTCGCCGCCCATGCGATTGACGCTACCAAAGATCCGCAATCCGAGCGGGATTGGCTGTAGTAAGCGACCGAAAGAGCACCAACAGCACCGCGACGGGTCCGGTCTTCATGTACGGATCCTGGACACACCAGGCGCGCGCCGCACGAGCGCAACCATCGCCAACAATCCGAAAACGGCGAACGGCATACATGCGAAGAAGACCCATTGCGCGATTAAAGCGGTCTCTTGTGGGGTATCACTGGACGCAAAACCGAGTGCATTTGCAACGATGCCGATGTAAGCGGCGCCAAGCGCATAACCGAGCCTTTGAACTGTCGGTAGCGAACCGGCAATTCGTTGCACTTCTTCAGGGTCCGCTAACCCGGTCGTGCGCCTTAAAATAAACGTCCAAGCCATACCGAAGCCGGCTCCCTCAAGAAGCGCAAATACCGCAATCAGCCAGATCGGACCGTTCGGAACGGATAAGAGGAAACCCAAGATACTCAGCGCCACAACGATCATGCCAACCGCGATCATCATCCGGTCAAACCGCTCCGGGGCTCCGCTCACAAGAACAGCCGCAAGCGACCAGCCGATCGAGGAACAGGCAATCACGTAACCGGCGGTCAGAGCGGATGCACCGTGAATTGCTGTCAGGAGGAGCGGTCCATAGGCCGTGATGGCAATGGTCGCCAGCGACATTGAAAAGGTCATCACCAGGGCCGAGCCTGTTGATTTGGTGATATTCAGCGGACCCAATGGCATCAAACGATCATCTTTCGCACGATGATCAACCCAGAAGAACAACGCGAGACAGACCAGGCCGAGACCAATGATCACCGACGTTCGCACTGGAGCGATATCAACCCCCGCATAGGAAACAAGAAGGACAGCAAGGCTGAGGAGCCCAAGCCGTCTTAGAGGAAGCCCTTTTGAAGTTGTCCCTTTCGGTGCGGGCAGATCGCGCCGCATTGCAATCCAGGCGGCCAGACAGAAAGCCTGCGCGGCGAAGAAACCAAAGCCCCAGCGCCATGTGGCAAACTCAACGAAAATCCCGCCAATGAGCGGCCCAAGAAACGCAGAAACACCCCAGAAAGTTGAGACGAGAGCCAGCGCTCGCGCCGAATAGCGCCGGGGGAAGAGCACGCTGACGGCCACAAACGACATTGCAACAAGGCCACCGCCTCCGATCCCCTGGAAAACACGTCCGAGGAGCATAACCGGCATCATCGGGGCAAGTGCGCTCATCAAACAACCGAAACCGAACAGACATGCTGCGAGGCTCATCGGCAGCCTTAGTCCATAGCGCATGGTAAGCAAAGCACTCGACGCACCAGCGGCCACAGAGGCAATCTCATACATTGAAACCGACCAGCCGACGAGACCGGCGCCGCCGATATCCGCAACGATAGAAGGCAACATGGTTGCAACAATCAGGGAGTCGGCGGCATGGAGCCAAACGGCAAAACACACAAGGGCGACCGCGCCAATGTCCGCGCGCTTCAGGAATTCCCGCCATGAAACGAAAGCATCGCCTTCCCGCTGCGATGTGCGTTGTGTGGTGCTCATATCGCTCTCCTTGACAACCAGATCGCTACGACCTCAACATTGGTTGAGGTCAAGGGAGAATTTTCATGCCTGATAGCTATTTGTCCGTTGGGCAGGTCTCAGAACGAAGCGGGCTACCGATTTCGACGCTCCATTTTTATGAGCGAAAGGGATTGATTGCCGCGACACGGAACGCTGCCAATCATCGGGTTTACAGGCGCGAGGTCTTGCGCCGGGTGGCCGTTATCAAGGTTGCGCAGAGCGCCGGGATTCCCCTCGCGGAAATCGCGGCCGCGCTCTCGAACCTTCCAATTCACTCAGTTCCGGATATCAAAGACTGGGCTCGCATGGCAGAGGTCTGGCACGACGATCTGACCGACCGGATCGCGCAACTCACTGCGCTCAGGGACAAAATGACGATGTGTATCGGATGCGGTTGCCTCAGCGTCACGCGCTGCCCGCTATTTAACGCCGACGATCATCTGTCATCGGAAGGGCCTGGACCGCATTTGTTGTAAGGCCAAAACGAACGAGAGCATTCTAACAGTCAGGATAATCTTTCCTTCACGATGAATGCTCGTGGTTAAATCAGACAATTCTATAATTTATCGATTTGGAAAGATTCAGTCCTATCGTGCGGGACATGAAAATCCAGTTCACAGCCTATGATGAGAATTTTCGCGGGTCGCCCCCGACGCATGATCAGTCCTCGCCGACTTCCAAACCTGTCCACCTTGAACTCGTGTCAGAGACGCTGACGGCGCGGGAGATCATCTCGGAGAAGGCGAAAGCCCATTTTTCCGCGTTGAAGAAAGACGAGCCGTCGACCTTCACCAGCCGGGCAGATCTCGGCCATTGGCTTTCGGCAAATGGCGAAATGCCTGCTTCAGTTGAAGAGGCGGTAGACGCTGCGCTGAAGGCCTTTCAGAACGGCGCGTTCTTCCTCTTCTGGAACGATATGCAGGTGACAGACCTTGATCAGCGGCTTCAGGTCCTCGGCAACAATCAGGCACGGTTTATCCAGCTCACTCCTCTAAAGGGCGGCTAGTTATGTTCGGGATAAGGCTTTTCGGGAAGTCTGGGAATACCAAGCAAAACGATGACAGCAGCGGGCGACGCTTCGGGAGGTCGCCAAAGCGGAACAATCAACAGGCGACCGCACCGCGCGACGCGGCTAGCGACTATCTCCAAAAGCAGGATACGTTCATGCGCCTCATCGGGCCGCATATGCGGTTCGGCGTCGACGCGGTTATCCAGAGTGGCACTCTCGACCTGGAGACGCGCGAAGCCTGGGATGCAGACCTCAAGGCAATCGGTCCGTCAGACCGCGGACAACTGCTTGTTGACTGGGCCCGTTGGCATGCGCTCAGAGCGCATCCGGAGGCGTCGAAAGTCGTCATATTTGATAAAGACCCTCGCGCTTTACCGTTGCTTCAAAACACTTTCAGACTACCCCACTCCCTCAATGACGCCTCGCACCTGAAGCACCCGATCGAGTTCTCGGAAGACCAGGCGAAAGACTTTCTCACTCTGGCTTGCGAGAGTGCGTCGCTAAAGGACAGTCATCTTCATTTGCGTGAGACCAAGCGCCTCCTGAGCGCCCTAAAAAAGGCGATCCGGACACCGGACGAGGCACTTGCGACCAATATCCGTAACGCCAATTACAAGATGACGTGGGCCAAACCCCTTCTCAAACAGCTATGCCCACTCGAAGCAGCTTCAGGCGATGCACAAGAAACGTCCGGCAAAATCGAGAACAAGGAAGACCAGGCGATTGCGGAAGCACTTCGAGACCTCCAAAACACACTTAAGCGTTTACCGGGCATGTGGCTCCGGGTTCCGGCAGAGGCCGATCCATTCTGGGGCGCCCTCGATCATCAGTTCTTCCCGTGTTTTTCGGAGATCCGCCGATATCTCGATGCGCTCGAAAGCGCGGCCAACAGGGGCCGGAACGTCGATCACCACAAAAACCAGCTCGCAGCGCTTTTAAAGATCGCGACAAACAATCTGCAGACACTTCACGCCAAACGGTTTGAAAAGCGCTCACTCGATGAAATCACGGCGGATTTTCCCGAAGGCGAAACACTGCGGACCAGCAACATTTACTGGCTCAGAAACAGGCCCGAATACGAACGGCACGTCTTTGACGATTATGGCCGTCCGAAAGTGAAGCTTATCCTTGCAATCGAAGAAGAATGGTATGCCGGTTTCGAAGATCGCTGCCAGCGTATTCTTGCAATCGAACAGAAATCCGGCGTCTCCGAAAAACTTATCGATCTTCTGCC
>JBCDCU010000200.1:0-7216 GCA_039181265.1 Pseudomonadota bacterium
CGTCATCCTGCACGTTCATTTTCCTCAAAGCCGACTATATTAGCGCGGGGGCTTTCCGCTTCGTGTGGCTGAATATGGGTTAGGAACCGTGCTATTTCACCTGTTGAGACCGATAATTTTGTTAATGGCGCTCGGGCTTTCACCCGTTGCGGCGCAGGAACCTCTCAAGATCGTCGCCTTTGGCGACAGCCTGATTGCCGGGTTCGGCCTTGAGCGGGACGAAGGGTTTGTTCCACAGCTGCAAGCCATCCTCGACGAACGCGGACATAAGGTTGAAATCGTCAATGCGGGGGTATCGGGTGATACGACAAGTGGCGGCCTCGCGCGGTTGGACTGGTCAATCGGACCGGATGCCGACGCGGTCATCCTGGAACTTGGTGCGAATGATATGCTTCGCGGTCTCGCGCCGGAAGTCGCCGCCGGCAATCTTGACGCGATGATGGAGCGTCTCAACGGGCGCGGCCTTCCGGTCCTGATCGCGGGGATGCGCGCTGCGCCCAATCTTGGCGAATCCTATGGCGCCGCGTTCAACCGCATTTATCCCGATCTTGCGAAAAAGCACGGCAGTCTGATCTATCCCTTCTTTCTTGAAGGGGTTGCAGGGAACGGCGGCCTCAATCAACCCGACGGAATCCATCCGACGAAAGAGGGTGTCAAGGTGATTGTTAAAGGGATCCTTCCAATGGTGGAGGCTCTCATTAAACAAGCGCAAGCGCGCTAACGTGCTTGCCAGAGACTACCAGAAACTTTGCGGGTCAACGTCGATCTGCAATTGCACCCCACCGCGCGGTTGATCCGCGCCGTTAAGCCAGCCGCGAATATAACCCTGAACATCAAGTTCTTTTGGGGCTTGAATAAGCAGACGCACTCGATGACGCCCCCTCACGGTCGCTAGGGGTGCCTCAGCCGGTCCGAGTACCATAATGCGTGGATCTCGAGGTGCGACTTGGCGCAGATGGTGCCCGTAACGCATGGCCGCCGCCTTATCGTTGGCTGAAACAATGAATGAGACGAGCCTGCCGTAGGGGGGAAGGCCTGACTTCTTGCGTTCAGCGGCTTCCGCCTCATAAAAACGATCCCTGTCGCCTGCGAGAATTGCTTGCATAACGGCATGGTCTGGCGCGTAAGTCTGAAGAATTGCGGCCGAGCGTCCGCCTGCTCGGCCCGCCCGTCCCGTTACCTGCAGAAGAAGCTGAAACGTTCGCTCGGCCGCGCGCATATCGCCATGTGCGAGGCCAAGATCGGCATCAATCACGCCGACCAGCGCCAGCTTCGGGAAATTGTGCCCTTTCGCCACCAATTGCGTTCCGATGATGATGTCCGCTTCGCCGCGCGCAATTGCGGCAAGTTCCAGTTTGAGCCGTTTCGCGGTTGAAAACATATCAGATGACAAAACGATGGAACGATGGTCCGGAAACAGGTCGGCGGCTTCTTCGTGAATACGTTCGACGCCTGGACCACAGGCGACAAGGCTATCCTCACTATCGCACGCTGGGCAGATGTCCGGCTTGCGTTGGGTATGACCGCAATGGTGGCATTCCAGCGTGTTGCGGAAGCGATGCTCGACGAGCCAGGTGGAGCAATCGGGGCACTGGAAACGATAGCCGCAGGTGCGGCAGAGAGTGAGCGGGGCATAGCCGCGCCGGTTGAGAAAGAGGAGAGCCTGATTGCCGGCCTCCAAGGTTTCCTTGATCGCACCCGTCAGAGCTGGCGCGATCCATCGACCCGGATCCGGGCCTTCGCTGCGCATATCGAGTGCTGTAATCTCCGGAAGACTTGCAGCTCCGACCCGTGCCGGGAGCGTGACGCGCCCATATCGCCCGGTCCGCGCGTTGACGTAAGTCTCAAGCGAAGGGGTTGCCGATGCGAGCATGACCGGGAATTTTCCAAGATGTCCGCGGACAACCGCCATGTCGCGTGCATTGTAGATGGCCCGGTCCTCCTGCTTGTAGGCCATATCGTGCTCCTCATCGACGATGATGAGGCCGAGGCATTGGAAGGGAAGGAAGAGCGCCGATCTTGCGCCAACAACCACGCGGGCTTCGCCGGTTGCAACCGCCCGCCAGACGCGTTCGCGTTGCTTCGGCGTCAGATCCGAATGCCATTCGGTAGGGCGACCGCCAAAGCGTTCGGCAAAGCGGTCGAGAAATGCTGCCGTGAGTGATATCTCGGGAACAAGCAGAAGGACTTGTTTATTCTTCTCGACGGCGCGGGCGATCGCCTCAAAGTAAACCTCGGTTTTGCCGGAACCCGTAACCCCATCGATCAAAGTGACTGTGAACCGGGATCGATCCACTGCCTTCACAAGATGATCCGCCGCACTTTTTTGCGCCTGGGATAGTGAATTGCGACCGTGTTTTGGATCGAGCCGGTCGGCAACCGGCTTCGGCGGCAGGAGGACGCTCTCGAAGGTTCCGGCCTTTACAAGACCATCAATGACGGACGGTGTTACTCCAGCGGCTGCGGCGAGGCCCGATTTCGACCAGGCCATGCCGTCTTTGCCAAGATCGATAACCTTTCCCCGTGCGGCGGTCTCCCGTTCTGGAAGAACACCTGTAAACCGGACACCTTTGATCGGCTTTTCCGGTTCAAGTGCTGTCGGGACGCGGGCTACCATTCGGGCGACCAAGCCCGGTGGGGTTAGCGTGTAACGCGCGACCCAATCCACAAAACGTCTGATGTCGTTTGAAATCGGCGGAACGTCAAAGACCTCTGCGATCGGTCTGAGCTTCTTCGCCTCAACACCTTCCGCGTGCTCGAAATCCCAGACAATGCCGATAACGTGACGCGGGCCAAGCGGCACTTTGACGACCTGGCCGGGACGAACCTGCTGACCATCGGGAACCCGGTAGGAATAGGGACCGTCGGTCGGCACTGGAACCAGAACAGGGAAAATGTCTCCTGTTACCCGAGCCTTCTTGGCCGGCTTTTCGTCAAAAGGAAGACCGTCTTCCGCAAGTCCTGTTGCTTTATCATCCGGTTCGCGGCGTTCCGGTTCTTCCAGGAGGTCCAGGAAGGCGGCAAGACCTCCCGGCCCGGCAGAACGCGGTTCCTCGCTTTTCGCGGAATCATCATCCTTCGAGCCGCCATCGGCCATGTTGGTACTTTCTCCGAAGTGTGTGCCTGCATTCAGCAGGCGATTCTTCCGTCAAGTCTAGCAAAAGCGTGGTGCATTTTCCTCACCGATGGGCTAACCCTTCCGAAAAGTGTTTGGGGCTCAGGGAGGCATTAAATGAAATTCTTTGTCGATACAGCCGATATTGCCGAAATCCGTGAGATTGCCGCAACCGGATTACTTGATGGTGTGACGACAAATCCATCGCTGATTTTGAAGTCGGGACGGGATCTGAAAGAGGTCGTCGCGGAAATTTGCGCTGCAGTGGATGGACCGGTTTCGGCCGAGGTCGTGGCTCTGGAAGCCGATCAAATGATATCCGAAGGACGGCTCCTTGCCGAGATCGCTGAGAACATCTGCATCAAGCTACCGCTGACGATGGACGGTTTGAAGGCCTGCAAATCGCTTACCGATGATGGTTTCAAAACCAATGTGACCCTCTGCTTTTCGGCGAACCAGGCGCTGCTTGCCGCCAAGGCCGGTGCCACTTTCATCTCGCCGTTCATCGGACGGCTTGATGATATTGGTCTAGATGGCATGGAACTCATCGATGAGATCCGCACCATCTATGACAATTACGGTTTTGAGACGGAAATCCTGGCTGCCTCCATTCGGACGGTGAACCACGTCAAAGAGGCGGCGCTTGCCGGTGCGGATGTTGCAACCGTCCCGCCAGCCATCCTGAAGGCTTTGGTCAAGCACCCGCTCACAGACAAAGGGCTTGATGCATTTCTCTCCGATTGGGCGAAGACCGGCCAGTCGATTGGCTGAAATCTGCCGGAGGGTGCCTCAATGTCCAAAAGTGTGAAACGGGTTGAAGACCGTGCCCGCGATCTTGGGCTCGATATTGTTGTCAGGCGCATGCCGGACTCGACCCGAACCGCTGAAGAAGCGGCGAACGCTTGCGGTTGTGCGCTCGGGCAAATCGTCAAGTCGCTGATTCTTGAGGGTGCAGACAGCGGAGATCTGAAGCTTGTTCTCGTTGCCGGTGATAAACAGGCCGATAGCGAAAAGATGAGAGGCATGATCGGCGAAGACCTTAAGCGCGCCGATGTGAGAAAGGTACGCGAGATAACGGGCTTTGCCATTGGCGGCGTCGCCCCGATCGGTCATCTGACGGAAATCGCCACTTTCATGTACGAAAGTTTCTTCCGCTTTGAGACGGTCTGGGCAGCAGCAGGCGCACCCAACGCGGTATTCCAAGCCACACCCGAAGCCTTAAAGGAGGCAACGGGTGCGACCCTTGTCGCAGTAAGCTGAATTGATGCTTACGCCGACCAATCGTGTTCGCGGGCAACAATAGCGAACCGGTCGGAAAGCTCGGTCAGAGCAACTTCGTGCACGGTTGGTCCTGAGAGCACGCCGCCTTTGCCGTCAGGCAGATCCCGTGTCCCGCAGCTTTCTGCGTCGATCACTACATTGAGGCCAAGGTCGAGGGCTGCACGAGCCGTTGAGCTCACGCACATATGGGTCATGAAGCCAACGAGCAGGACGGTACTCTTCCCGGTCTGTTTGACCTTTTCGAAAAGATCGGTTCCTGCAAACGCATTGGGCAGGCCTTTCTCGATAACCGGTTCATTTGCGAGGGGTGCGACCTGATCAATGATCTGACCGCGCGCATGATCGCGGTCGAATAGGCTGCCCGGTTTGCCTTTGTGTGCGATGTGAATAATGGGTGTGCCATTATGTCGCGCCGCATGGAGTACGCCGCTTGCTTTTTCTACGGCTTCATCAACTCCGGCAACCGCAAGAGGGCCTTCGCGATATTCGTTCTGCATATCAATCAGAACCAGGCATGTATCCGAGATCTTCGGAGGCGTGAGATTGGCTCCTGCCATTTCGAGCAATGTTTTTGGCGCTGACATGTTTATTCCTTTCGACTGCCAATCAGGCAAAACAACCGTTCGCCATTTGATAGCGCCGGTTTGTGCGTTGTGCGAGTGCCTCATCGAAACGTGTAGCGGATGTGATGACCGATACTCTTCGAAACCATTTGGTTCTGCCCAGTAAACAGGCACGGGTAAGCTAATCTTTACTAATTTCGCCGAAATCTGGACCCTGAACGGCAATCAAGTAAATGGTTGAAATCGAAATGTTAGACAAAATTCGTCTCTCGGTGAAGATTCCTCTCTTTATCGCATCCGCTGCAACGCTCATGGCTGTTGCGCTCGGCATATCCAGTTACTTGACTGCGTCACAAAGCGTGACCGCGCTGACAAATGAGCATTTGCGCAGCGCTGCTGAAATATCGACAAGCCGCTTTACGAACTATCTCGACACGATTGAAAAGGAACTGGTGTCCGTTGCCGGAAACCCATCGACCGCCGCTGCCGTTACCGAGTTCGCCGACAGTTGGAGCGTGTGGAAGATGTTCGGCGGTGATCCGAAACAAGCTCTGCAGGATGCTTATATCCGCGACAATCCGTACGATTTTGGCGAAAAGCATCTTCTGGATCGCGCACCTCAGGACCAACACTACCACAAGGTCCATGGGAACTTTCACCCCTGGTTCCGGGATCTGCAGCAGAGTAGCGGATACTATGACGTTTTCCTCTTCGATACGGAGGGAAATCTTGTTTACTCGGTTTTCAAGGAATCAGACTTCGCGACAAACTTTGCTGAAAATGGTGGCGAATGGTGGAAAACGGATCTTGGCGTTGTCTATCGCGGCGCAATGGAACTGACGGATCCGAAAGAGTTTGTTTTCGAAGACTTCGAATCTTACGGGCCGAGTGCCAACGCACCGGCAAGCTTTGTGGCGGCGCCTATCTTTGATGCTTCAGGCAAGAAGGTTGGCGTCCTGGCCTTTCAGATGCCAGTCTCACGGATTAACGAAACGTTCAAGCAGGATGCAGGTCTTGGAGAGACCGGTGAGATTTTCCTGCTCGGTTCCGATGGGAAACTCAGAAACGACTCAAAGTTCACTGAAGGAACCGACGATGTTCTGAACACTCAGGTTGATCCGGCTATCGTGGACCAGGCGTTCAGCGCTGATCAGACAACCGGTACATATACGTTTTATCGCGGTGAGCCGATGAGCTATGTGACCAACAAGTTCAGCCACAAGGGCTTCGACTTTGCGGTTGTTGCAATGAAGTCCGAGGCGGCTGCGCTCGCGCCTGCAACCACAATCCGCAACTCGATGATCATGATTGGGTTCGGCCTCCTTATTGTTCTCGGTTTCTTGGGCTGGCTCGCTGGCCGGTCTATCACGAAACCAGTCAGTGGACTTGTTCAGGACATGACAAAGTTATCCTCCGGCGATACCGACGTCGAGCTTTCCGGCAAAAATCGCGCAGATGAACTCGGCGATATGAGCCGGGCCGTGGTGGTCTTCCGGGACGGTATGATTGAGCGCGAAAAACTGGAACAGAAGAGCCTTGCCGCTCAGCAGGCGGAACAGGACCGTCAGAAACGGATCGACGACCTTATCGAAGCGTTCCAGGAATCCGTCAACAAAGGCCTTGAGACTGTGAGCCAGAATGCCGATACGATGACCAACACTGCCGGCATTTTGACTTCGATTGCAGACGGTACGCGCGAGAAAGCGGATTCCGCGTCGCAGGCTTCGGATGCAGCGTCCGACAATGTCCAGACGGTCGCCTCAGCGGCCGAAGAGTTGTCCTCTTCGATATCCGAGATCAGTCGCCAGGTTGAAGAAGCAACCGGTGTCGTGACCGGTGCCACTGAACAATCAAATGCAACCAATGCCCGCGTTGCAACATTGGCGGAGGCCGCCAACAAGATTGGCGACGTTGTTCTACTTATCTCGGAAATTGCGGAACAGACCAACCTTCTTGCGCTAAACGCTACAATCGAAGCGGCCCGTGCAGGCGATGCCGGTAAAGGCTTCGCGGTCGTTGCCTCCGAGGTTAAGGCTCTCGCCAATCAGACCGCGAAAGCGACTGACGAGATCTCCAATCAGATCAAGGCAATCCAAGGCTCGACGCAGGAGACCGTGTCTTCTATCGATGCGATCGCGAAAACCATGGGTGATGTTGACAACTATATGAGTGCGATCGCCGCGGCGGTCCAGCAACAGGGTCTCGCAACCGGCGAAATCAGCCAAAGTGTCAATCAGGCGGCTGTCGGCACGGAAAC
>JBCDCU010000201.1:0-7162 GCA_039181265.1 Pseudomonadota bacterium
CGGCCGACACACACGGTTGCCAGCCGGTGAGAGCTGTTTGACCGCTAACGATAGGACGCTCAGCGCCATAGCGCTCGATCGCGATCGGAGAGACGGAGGTACCGAGGACGCCTGTAAGATCGACTGCTTCTTCGTAAGTTCCACCCCGGATCTTGATCGTGTCACCCGGCGCAGCGAGATCGACAGCCGCTTGAATCGTCTTCTTGGCAGTCGCAACACTGGCACCGTCACCACTATCGTCCGGACGCGCAGCATCGACAAAAAGCGTGCCGTCCGTCCCAAGGTCAGTCACAGGATCCCAGCCGTATGAAATGGCGAACGGCGTAACCTCTTCCTGAACCACCACGACCGAGATCATGTCGCCAGAGGTGCCGTCCTGATCAATCGCATAGTTAGCCTGCGCGCTTGTAAAGAGTTGATGCGCACCGACATGTGTAATTCCGCTTTCGAGTGGCTGATCGAATTGTTCGTCGGTTAGGCCTGTAATTGGATTGCCCGTGTCATTGAAATGCGCGCCATAGGCGATGACAAATCCGCCTGCCGGGATATCGACCGTCACCCCTTCACCGTCACCGCTTGCCGCATCAGCAACCACTGACTTGCCTGACGTCCAAACAGCATAACCACCGCGCGCTCCAGCCATGTCGATTTCGATCTTGGCGGTTGATCCCGACGGTTGAGCGGACCAACAACCCACCGCTTGGAACCCATCATTCGCGACCGCGTTCGGCACCGGCGTCGCTTCAACACCGTCGACCCTGATCGCAATGGTCGCCGCCGAACCACTCCCGCCTCTGGCAAAAGCGAAGACGTAAACCGTGCGCGTTCCATCGTCCGGACCAATGGGGACATTTTCGAAGGTATAAGGGCCGTTATTCGGGTTCACGTCGTTCGCCCTAAAGGCAGGCGCGAACACGCCGACAGTCGGCTCGGCGGTGGTGCTGAACTGGAATGACACCGCCTCGGAAGGATTACCGACTGCGTCCCGCATTCCCAAATGCGCGTTGTAAACCGTGTCTTCGGCTAACTCCGACAGATCGAAAGTGACCTGCGTTTCGCCAACCTGCACGAAATGGATGCCGGAGACCGGGCCGCCTGCCTCAATGGTTTCGAGGTCTTCAGTTGCGTTATCGTTCACCAGTAACGAGACGATCCCGTTGTCTTCCGAAATGTCTACGGTAATCGTTGCGGTAGTCTGGGTGATCGAAGACGCAGCGGCGTTCGTCAAAACCGGAATGGTGGCGTCTGGCACTCCAAAAATGTTTTCACGATGTTGGGTCCAGAACAATTCGGCAAAGTTGTATGTCTGGAACACATCGTGAGGTGTTGGAAAATCATGCCCGGCTGGCTCATCCGGGAGCGCACATCGGGTCACGTAGCCAATGATGGCGTCGAACTGCGAAACATCCGCCCCGAAGGCACGGGCAATCACCATCAATGCCATTGCATCATCCGAGAAGCGCGCCAATTCACGGTAGTTTGCATACTTTGAGGCAATGTACCTGGCGTCGATCGACCCTTGCGTAATTCCCCATTCAAAGTTACCTTCGAGAACGGGGTAAGCTGGCAGCAAATAGACATCGTCATTGACGGCAAAAGGCGTCGCTGGTTGTGCGTCGAGAACAAAATCTGCCGCGCTATCATCGGCCGCATTCGCATCGGAAGTTGATGCAATTATTGCGGTCGCGCCATCAGACACGCGGACCAATGGCATACCGGTGAAGACAAGACGGTTATTATCCCCACCATCAAGGGTCGTGTCGCTTTCAAGCTGGATGTTGAGGCCGTTCACCGCCAGCACCTTCCGGCGACGGGTAAAGCAGAACTGATAGAGATCGTCGTGGGGCGTAATCGCTTCCAGCTCTTGCGCAGCACTGACCTGAAATGCCTGCCCAAAGTTCCCCGGCATGTCGTTCATCAGGTTCGCATAAGCAACGGTTTGACCGGTCACCAGAAGATACCAAACGACGGGGATCAAATGGAACTGATAGTGCCCACCATCAGGCTGCAAGACGACGCCCGCTCCGATATGGGTGTCGTACCACTGGCAGCCCATCTGAGCCATTCTGATGGCGATCTGAAGTCGCTGTGGTTCACTGATGTGATTGGAAATCATCAGCAGTGCTGCCGCGCCGATCACCTGCGCCTGATTTCGACCGTAGTTCCTTGTCGTCCCGGTTGTTGCACCGAAATTGTACGGCGTCCAAAACTCATAACCTGCGCTTGCATCGTTCGTAATCGACAAGCCGATATTCAGTTTGTCCAATTGGCTCCAAACCTCGTCGAATGACGGAACAGGCCCGGAGATTGTATACTTCGCAAGGTTGGCGAGAGCGGCATCGAAATCGGCAGCATGTGATATCGGCGTGCCGCGCCCAGACCAGCCGATAACCGCAGGCGCGAGTGTGTTTGGAGGTGGCGGCGCGTCAACAACCACAAGGGCCTTGTAATCCCGCACAACGCCGTTGCGCTCAGCACCATAATTTGGTTCGGAGATAGCCTTGACGACGATATCCCCCGGCACGAGTGCCAACGGATAAGACGGCTGACCTTTGACTGCGTCGTAGTCGCCGCCGGTCGCTCGCTCGTCCCAGTTCGTGGTCGTCTCGAATTCTGGATTTAGCTCAACGCCATTCATCACAAGGCCGCCACTATCAACTGTTTGATCCGGTGTCGGATGATTGATTGCAAGCGGCCCCGTAACCCACGCGATGTCAGGGTCTATGAAATCTCCGAAGGTCTGGGAAGATGTGAGGGGAAACGTGACGTCCCCGACCACTACATCTGTACCAGTCGGTTCATTCGTCTGAACGGTAAGACTAACTGTGATCGTTTCCTGGAAGCCTTGGTTATCAGTGACGCGGACGTCATAGCTGTAACTCCCAGCATCCGCGATCGAGCCTTGGACGCTGTTATCAACCGGTGCCACGCCTGCCGGCAGGTTCAGAAAATGGAGCGAAAGCGGACTGTGGCCGCCTGATGCGGCGAACGAACCGGAGTCATAGGCTGCATCCTCAACGACACTCGCTGGCGCGCTGTGACTGATTTGGAGGGCAGCAGCAACGTTAAAGGTCACTGTGGACCAGTTGACCTGGTCAAGGTATGCATCAGTTGCTGAGCCGGTTATAGAGCCTGCCACGGCGGCGCCTGTGGGAGTTCCGGAATAAACACCACCTGAAAAGGTGATTCCATCTGGCAGTACAGGGCTTGTGTGCTCAGAAGTGACCGGAGCGACACCGCCAACAAACGGCAGGTAGGAAAGCGGCTGCCCCACCATTCCGTAAACCGTGGACGTTGCATTAAGAGCCAGCGGTGTAGGGCCACCCCTCAACCCATGCCCGACCCTAAAGGCCCCGTTTGCTGCGCGGCCGTGATCTGCAAGAAGTTTCACCATCAGACAGCATTCTCCGCAGTAACAGCCACAATCGTTTCAGGCGCTGAGCCGCGCAGCCATAGCCGTTCTCCCGTCGCAATCACCATGGAGCGGTCTTCGTTGAAGCGCGCAATGTGCCAGCGCGCGATCGTGGGTGCCGCTGCTCCTGTATTCACCGCCCATTCGATGCCATGATCGATTGCAGTAAAGGTCACCTCGCCTGCATCGGCGACCGCCTGCGGCGTTCCATCGGAAAGCGTGATGTTGGTGGTAGCCATTTCTATTTATCCTCTCTGTGCTTGAGTTCGATAATCTGCATTTCGAGCGAGCGGAGCCGCTTGGTGATCTCGTTGATCTCGCCGTCCGCGCGCCGCCAATCCCGGCTTGCTTCTGTTTGGGTGTAGCGGTCGGCGGCAAAGCCCTGGAGCTGGGTCACCTGAGCCCGAAGGTCGTCGACGCGCTCGGTCAGGGTTGCAGCCCACCAGGTCACACCGACCGTCTGGATGATGATTGCGGCGATCATCGCAAGCGGTATTCGCTTATCGAGATGCCAGTAGCTTTCACTTTGCATGCTCATTCAAAAATCCTTGTTGAAGCGCGTCATACCAGCCGGCGCAGCGCTCTGTGCGCGCGTTTTGGCGACCCAAGGCCGCATCCGTCTTGATCAAGGCAATGTCCAGCCGATCGCCTTCCTGAACTCCCGAACGAGAGGTTCGGCGGCAATCACCCGGGTAATCCGGAAGCGTGCGGGTCTCTGTAATCGCTGCGTTGAGTTCACCCGTTTTTTGGAGGCTACCGGCTCCGCAACCGCTCAAGAACAGTGCCATCAACACGACACTGAGCGTTGACAGGGTTTTCCTGGGCATAGCGTTCAAGCTCCTCTTCGAAGGCTTGCGCCTCAGCTTCAGTTTCAGAGATTTTGATCAGGAGAACGGCATTCTGACGGCGGACCACTTCAGCCCGGCGGCGTTGTTCTTCGAGGGCGGATTTCAGGGTCTCGACTTGAAGGACGTCTTCAGCGTCCCTGAAGCCTCGTTCGTAGGCTTGCTCGATCTGCCCCCCATAGACCCACGAGAAGCCGGGGACACCGTGATAAAAAATGATAACACCGGCAATGATCAGAAGCGGGATCGGGACAGTGATCATCAAGATCTTGCCCGCACGCCCCAGGACCGAAAGCGCGAGCCCGATCATTCCGGCTTCCATTTTGATTGCTTGGAATGCCAGTCTGCTCCGAACGCCGCCATCACCGGAACGATCACAGCTACCGTGACTGCGTTGATAAGGCTCAGGAGTCTTTCAAAGGCTGCGTTATCCGGAACCAAAAATGCGGCCATTGCCGCTGCCACAACAAGGAAAGCCCAGAGCGCAAGAAGCGCCCAGGCGGTTTCACGCTTGAACGTCTTCATGCCTCATTCTCCGAGATGGGGACGCCACGCGCCGTCATTTCGACCGTTTTACCGGTTTCCGGAACATCGAACGGCATACGTGCGCCCAGAAGCCGGGATTTTGCGATCCTCGTGATCGTGACCGCATTGGACTGGTTGCCGCCCAGCACATGGAAATGGGTTTTGTCCTCGCCCCAGTAAAAGCCGACATGTCCACGCCAGTCCCGTCTGGAGACCCGCCAGAAGACGAGGATGGTACCGGTCTGCGGCGCGACGTCTTTCCCGTATGAAAGCCAGTTGCGCGCGCCGAGCGGATTCTCCACCGTCACATCCTCGCCCCACATCCGCATGCAGGTCTCGACAAAGGCCCCGCACCAGGCGATCTCGCGTGGGTCGATCCAGCGGACGGTCTTAGTAAACCATGATGTCAGCCGGGAATGGTTGCGGCGCTCATGAACGCCCAGAAGCGCACGGGCATTGTTGATATATCCATGGTGCTCGAACGCCTCGTCTTCCTCATCGGCGAAGAGTGCGTCATGGGTGAGCGGACCGAAATAGGGCCGTGCCCGCAAACCCACCGAGCGTTTGAAGTTGACGATCGCCTGATCCGTTAAAGGACCGCGTACGCCATCGATTTCGCCCGGACAGAATCCAAGCGTCTTCAGCCGTCGCTGGACGGCCGACCAGTTTGTTTGAAGCATCAATCACCTATCAGGGGTAAGGGTCGCCTTCGTCTCTTTCGAGGGCGTTTTTCGTGTGGTTCGGAAAGACAAGCGTAATCGCCCAATCGATCAAACCGAACAGATTGCGGCGCCCCCGGTTTTTGAAAGCGCGGCTTGAGATCGTTTCATCGGGGTCGCCGGCGAGGACCGCATTGCCGAGTTGCGACAATGCGCGGCCAAGATTGATCGAATAATCACTCACACGGGTGTGGATTCTAGACATTCGGCCAACACAAAAGTCTCATCGCGTAAGACGTCGCGGACCGGGAGGATGGCGATCATCCCCTTTGCCTGTGTTTCAAAGGCTGTTTCGCTCAAAGATGTGTCCGGTTGCCCTGCCAGCCGCGCGAGATGCTGGGCTTCCATAATGACGAGCTCGCCCTGCGCCTTTGAGTGGGCCGCCAGTCTCGCATGCTCCCCAAGCGATTCATCCGCTAACATCTCGTCATGCCGCTCGGTTTGATTGGTCTTGCGCTCTCCTGGCCGGATAGCGTGCATCGACTTTGACCGAAGTGCGTCTTCAGCCTGCCCCTTGGCCCGATCAACCAGAGTTGCATAGCGCCGCTTATCCTGAGCGCTCATAGTTGTGGGGCTTGTCTCTCCAAAAAGCGGCGCCATTCCCGCGTCTTCACGGGCCGCGTTAATCTCTGCCTCAGTCGCCAGCATCCGATCCATGACATCGCGGATTTCAGGGGTGATCGGCGCTTTCAGATTGACCGCAGTCCGATAGATTTCGGTGAGCCATTCCTTGAAGCGGCGGAAGGCGGTGGCAAGACGCGAAGATGGTGCCTTACCCTCCATAAGATAGGTCTCGAAGGACCTTGCCCATTTCTCCTGTTGTGCAACGGTAAAGCCCTCGCCCGGTCTTGAACCGAGAAAATCATGGATTGCCGCCATGTCGGCCTGAATATCCGTTGGCGCGCCACCCGATCCGGCAATATCCTGGAAAACCTCAAGGAAGAAATGACCGGATTCATGCAAGAAAGTTGACCGGTCCGCTCTTTCCATCAGCGTAATGACCGTCTCACCGTCTTTCAGATTCCCGCGCGGAAATTCAATCATACCGCGCGCATCCTGGAAGATCGGAGTTTGCTTGAATGCTTCCAGGAGATCTCTTATTTTCAACTGAGCCGGGACAGGCCGTGACGACGGCTCGCGTGGAGATCCTCCGCTGACGGCTGAAGAGGAATCGGGTAAAGGCCGCGTCGACGGGACGCCGTGCGCGGAGGTGTTACTGCCCGGTTCTCCTTCGTTCGCCTCTTTGTTTTTGTATTGTTCTGCCTGATTTGCTACCGGCTCATTTGTAGGTGATGCGCGTGACGACGATGCGGGTGAAGGCGTGCCTTCCCAACCTGCTGGAGAGGGGTCAGGTATAGGCTGTTTTGCCGGGACGCCCGCGACGGAATCACTGCCTGGCTTGCCTCCACACCTCTGTTTGTTCTTGAATTGTTCTTCTGCTCCTGTTATGTCATTTGCTGTAGGGACAGCGCGTGACGACGACGCACGCGAGGTTTGATCCTTGCTACCTGCTGAAGGAAGGTCGGGTAAAGGCCGCTCTGGGGGGGACGCCCGCTGCGGAGATGCTACTGCCCGGCCGGACTTCAGGGTTTAATTTGTTCTTGATACGTTCTCTATGGTCTGCTACTTGTTTCTCTGTAGGGACAGCACGTGACGACGAC
>JBCDCU010000202.1:0-7130 GCA_039181265.1 Pseudomonadota bacterium
TCATGCGCCGAACCCTAATCGAAAAGGTGGGCCCTCTGAAGAGGAGAAAGCACCTTAAGCGAGATTTGATGCAGCCTGCTGCAACTGATCTGTCGATTGCTGGATGATATCGAGAGAATCGGCAATCCCGCGTATCCCCTCATTGATCGCTTGCACATCTGTCGCTGCGACATGCATGTTTGATGACATTTCCGTCGTGGTCGCTGACTGCTGACTGATCGCCGCCTTGATGTCGATTGAAATCTCACTGATTGTATTGATGGTTTTAGAGATCGTACCAATCGCCTCAACAACATCTACGGATGTCTTCTGCACATTGGCGATGCTTGCGCTGATATCGCTCGTCGCTTTGCCCGTCTGATTGGCAAGCTCCTTCACTTCAGCAGCAACAACGGCAAATCCGCGACCGGCTTCGCCTGCACGCGCCGCTTCGATCGTCGCGTTAAGGGCAAGTAGATTGGTCTGTTCCGCAATGTCGGAAATGAGATTGACAACATTCTCGATTTCCTGGGCAGCTTCGGACATCTGCGCGACCGTTTGTGTTGTCGTCTCTGCCTCCTTCACCGCCGAGACAGTGATGGCGTTGGCTTCTTCGACGCGGCGGTTAATCTCTGCAACGGATGATACCAATTCCTCGATACCAACCGACACTGACTGCACATTGGATGAGGCCCCTTCAGACGCAGTTGCCGAAGAACGCGACTGCTCGCTCGCAGTAGAAACCGCTTGAGCAATACCGCTTACGTCGGAGGCGATTTGAACCTGCGCTTGCGCGACCCTTTCCGTGCGCTGTTTCTGATCGCTAATGTCAACGGCGAACTTAACGACCGATGCGACGTCGCCCGAAATGTCCCGAACCGGATTATAGGTTGCTTGAAGCCAGAAGATGTCACCGCTCTTGTGGACCCGTTTGTGTTCGCCAGCCTTGAATTCGCCGCGCGCCAACGCCTGCCAGAATTCGGCATATTCTCGGGAGGCCGCGTAATCCGCTTCGCAGAACATTCTATGGTGCTGACCGATAATCTCCTCTTCACGATACCCGGTCGTTGCAAGAAAGTTCTCATTTGCCTCAACGATGGTTCCGTCAGGCTTAAAACGGATGACCGCCTGCGCATTATGAATTGCGGCAAGCTGCGCGCTGTAATCTTCATTCTGCAATCGCAGTTCAGCGTCGCGCCACTCAAGAACACTTCCAATTCTTTTACCTGCATTATCGTGAAGTGGGCGTGCCGCGAGATCAAAGATTGAAACACCAATCTTCACGGTTGCTTTGTGAGCATCGGTTAAAGCTGCGACCAAGCTACGTTGATGACTCGGGTCCTTGTGGAACACATCGAAGTTCGTGCCGACAAGCTTGTCAGCGGAAAAGTCTGGAAAATGCTTTCGCAGTTCTTCTTCTTTGCCCTTGAAAAACTCTTTTAGCGGCTCGTTCAGATAGGTGATATTGCCGTTATTATCTGCAATCATCACCTTTGCGGTCACAACTTCCAACGCGGAAAGCTTCGCCTTTGTTGCTCCGTTCAAAAACATCTGAGATGACCCCTGAGTAAGAAATTTCAGGACCTGGATACGTATTTAATATTAACAATTCCTAACTACTTAGAAAGTGCCTACAAATACCACCGATAACTATTGTATTACATTTTATTTATTTTGGTTTCTCTGCTGCAATGTTCGAAGACGCAATGCGTTTAACTTAATAAACCCGGCAGCATCGTTATGATCATAGTCAATTGCACCTTCTTCAAACGTGACGAGATCTTCACTGTAGAGTGAATACGGGGATGTACGCCCGATAACGTCGCAGTTTCCCTTGTATAGCTTTAACCGAACCGTTCCCTTAACCATTTCCTGGCTCTTGTCGATCAAGGCCTGCAGCATTTCACGTTCGGGCGCGAACCAGAATCCATTGTAAATCAGCTCCGCATAGCGCGGCATGATTTCATCTTTCAGGTGGGCTGCGCCACGATCCAACGTAATTGATTCAATTCCCCGATGCGCAGCAAGAAGGATGGTCCCCCCGGGTGTCTCATAGATCCCCCGCGATTTCATTCCGACAAACCGGTTCTCGACAAGATCAAGTCGTCCGATACCATTGTCGTGGCCATATGTGTTGAGCGCCGTCAGAAGGGTCGCGGGTGACATCGCGTCACCATTAATCGCAACCGCATCACCTTTATCGAAAGCGATTTCGATGATCGTAGCTTTATCCGGTGCCTCTTCGGGCGACACGGTTCTTGAATAAACGAAGTCTGGTGCTTCAACTGCAGGGTCTTCAAGGACTTTCCCCTCCGAAGACGTGTGAAGCAGATTGGCATCAACCGAGAACGGGGCCTCGCCGCGTTTATCCTTTGCAATAGGGATCTGGTTCTTCTCGGCAAAATCGATCAATTTCGTCCGGCTTGAGAGATCCCACTCCCGCCAAGGCGCAATGACCTTGATATCGGGATTGAGCGCATAATAGCCAAGTTCGAAGCGAACCTGATCATTCCCCTTGCCCGTCGCACCATGGCAAACCGCATCGGCACCGGTTTCTTGAGCAATTTCGATCTGGCGCTTTGCAATCAGGGGGCGCGCAATCGAGGTTCCGAGGAGATAAACGCCTTCATACAGCGCATTGGCCCGAAACATGGGAAACACAAAATCCCGAACGAATTCTTCGCGCAGATCTTCGATATAGATCTCCCTGATGCCGAGCATTTCAGCCTTCTTGCGGGCCGGTTTCAGTTCTTCGCCCTGACCGAGATCCGCGGTGAAGGTTACCACCTCGCATTCATATTCCTGTTGCAGCCATTTCAGGATGATCGACGTATCAAGGCCGCCAGAATAGGCAAGCACCACCTTGTTGATGTCGGATTTCGTGTAACGCTGCATTCGATATGTCCTTTTATTTCAGACGATAAGGCAAGGGCCGGGCCGGAAGGCGTCCTTTATGTTTCATCGCTTTCCGAATGGCAAGAAAAGCAGGTATCGGATCGGACGGAAGGCTGAACCGATGGTCGCACCGAACCGGGCAAGCTTTGGTGCGATCGTTTCTTCAAGTGCCCAATCGCGGGCGACCAGGTCTTCACCGCGGCGGAAGAAAAGACCGAATACCAGCCAGAACACGGCGAGGTTAAGAAGAATCGACAACAGGACATCTGACAGGAAATGCGCCCCGAATCCGATCCGCATTGCCGAGACGATAAACACATAGATACCAATGAGGACGATAGCTCTCATACGCCAAAGCGCTGGTAAGAACGGAACCATCGTGAAGAGCCAGATCGCCGAGGATGTTTCACCGGATACGAATGAACAGTTTGAAAGACATTGATTTGAAATGTCCCAAGCCGGCGCGAACGTTGCCTCGCCACCAAACTCTTCGATCTGCCGCGGCCGCGCGCGCCCCCAATTGTCTTTCAAAATGATGTTGGTGACGAGAGCCGGACCGGCAAGCAGACTGACGGTCGCAAACCCCAGTTTCGCAAAGGCAAGTTCCGGATTGCGGCCCGGCACGGAAAGCCGCAGAACCCACATCAGGATGAGAATGACCGCAAGGGCTTTCATGATGTTGATTGAGAGGCGGCGAAGTGACCTGAGAACCGGATCCTGGGTCGCAGCAAACCCGTCGGACGCACCAAAGATCGCAGACGCTGCAATATCGGCGTCAGGGAAAGCGCGAAAAATCACAGTCACAAACACAATCGCCGCCAAGAGGACGAAAGCAGAGCGTGTTTGGCCGAATGTCTTGAAGAGCGGGTTTCGATTGTCCATTGAGCGTCCGTTCGCGATAAGCGCGCTTATCCATTAGCGGCCTGCTCGAAAAAGTCACGCTGAACCTTTCGCCTACTTCGGCGTGTCGGGCGCCGAATACCGGTCTTGACCCGCGGTCGTTCGCCATGACCCCGCGCTACGCCCCGCAATCAGCCAATAGGTGAGCCCGGCAACAAACCCGGCAGCAAGGGAAATCACCACATCGTTTTGCGGCGGAATCGCCTCTCCATGAACGCCCGACATGGTCAGGATCACCACGGCAACGCAGCCACCAAGAACGACTTGCCATGTCAGCGAACGGATCGAAAAAGCCTCTGTGAAAACGATCGCCACCAAAGCCGGTACAAGTGCAGCAGCCGAGATATGGAAGAAGGACAGAGCCCCGAAATACGACGAGTAGACGTAGACTGCCGCTTCCTCCCCCGGGGTCAGGCTTTGATCCGAAAACGTTTCAGATTGCCAGTTTGCGACGATCGCAAAAAGCGTCGCAATTCCGGCAATGACAGCGAAAACATACGCGATAAAAAGGACGAACAATCGCGCGATGATCCGAAAAAGAAAGACCAAGGAGTTAGCCCGCCCTTAAATGGGCAACAACGTTTTCGGCGTCTCGATCCGGAGGGAAGACCGGATAAAAGACATGGGAAATGGTCGCATCATTGAGTATCAGCGTCATGCGTTTGATGAGGGTCATCCCGTCCGCCTCGAACAACGGCAGACGCATCGCCTTGGCGAATTTCAACGCTTGATCCGACAAGAGCGGAAAGGGCAGGTGCAGACGGGCGACGGCCTCTTTCTGATAGTCTGTGTCCTGGCTTGATAGGCCGAAGAGATTGGACACACCAAGGGTCTTCAATTCTTCATAATGATCCCGGAAGGAACAGGATTGTGGCGTACATCCGCGGGCGCCTGGGATCGCATCCCATCCGGTTGGAAGCGCCACGCCCGGTTGTCCGGTGCGAGGATAAACGTAAATGACGCCGCGCCCTTTAAGATCTGCCAGCCGGACCTCGCGCCCATCGGTTGCGGCAAGCGTCACGTCAGCAAGGTTCATACCCGCAAGGTGGTCCGCAGCACCATCATCTTCAGGCTTTGCAACAGTCGACCAATCGGGTTCAGTCAAACTTGACATTCGCTCCTCCTTCAGTCCGGTGCGCCAACCATTGCTTCAAGCGCCATACGTTCGCGGATCCGTAAGCGCTCAGTCTCCGATTTGAGCTGGCCGCAAGCAGCGAGGATATCCTGCCCGCGTGGCGTTCTGATTGGGGACGCATAACCGCCGTGATTAATGACATCGGCGAAGACTTCGATCCGCTCCCAATCGGAACATTCGTATTGCGAACCCGGCCAGGGATTAAACGGGATGAGATTGATCTTTGCCGGGATTCCTTTGAGAAGCTTCACCAATGCCTTGGCATCTTCAAGGCTGTCATTGACGTCTTTCAGCATGACATATTCAAACGTGATCCTCTTTGCGTTGGAAAGCCCGGGATAGGATCGGCACGCATCAAGAAGGTCTTTGATCGGATACTTTTTGTTGATCGGCACGATCTCGTCTCGCAAGGCGTCCGTCACCGCGTGCAACGAAATTGCCAGCATGACACCGGTTTCCTCGCCGATCCGGCGGATTTCCGGCACAACACCCGACGTCGATAAAGTTATGCGGCGCTTTGAAAGGCTCAGCCCTTCGCCATCCGACATAATCAGCATCGCATCGCGGACATTGTCGTAATTGTAGAGTGGCTCCCCCATCCCCATCATGACAATGTTGGATACATGACGACCTTCGCGCGGAACGATCGCCCCTTGCGGTGTTTCCATGTCGGGAAAATCGCCAAGACGCTCGCGCGCAACCAGAACCTGACTGACGATTTCCCCCGCCGTCAGGTTCCGCACCATCTTCTGGGTACCGGTATGACAGAAGGTGCAGGTAAGCGTGCAACCGACCTGGCTTGAAACACAAAGCGTGCCCCGCCCCTCTTCCGGAATATAGACGGTTTCAATCTCAACCGGACGCCCAGCGCCGCGCGGTGGAAACCGCAGAAGCCATTTCCGAGTGCCATCCGCTGAGACCTGCTCAGACACGATTTCGGGACGGTCAATCGTAAACGCTTCGCGCATTTTCGCGCGCAGATCCTTTGAGATATTGCTCATTTGATCGAAGGATGACGCTCCGCGGATATAGAGCCAATGCCAGAGCTGATTTGCCCGCATCTTGCGTTGCTTTTCAGGAACATCAATCGATCCAAGTGCGTCCATGAGCGCTGCGCGCGAAAGCCCGACCACAGGACGACGTGTGTCCTGAGAAGTCGGCTGCGGACGCTCGGATGCCGGCAGATCCAGAAGGTTAAGGCTGGTGGCCATCGGAGTTACAATGTGCTCGTTTGTTCGGTTTCGGGTTCTTATGCCACAAGCAAAGCGCCCGCGCGAGGGTGGCGGCTACACGCAAGCCTTCTGACATCACTTTGCCGCTGAACGGGACCAATCAAAAAAAGCCATGCGGCAAGGCATGGCTTCTATTTGTTGAATTCGAATTCGAAATTAACCGCAGACGGAATCAATCCGACGAATGGCAGCGGTCACACCGCTCAAGGAATAGGTGTCTGTTGTGGTTGTGCCGCGGCGCGACTGACCCGTCACAACCATCTGGCGTCCAGCTTTCATTGCCTCGACCAACCGTGTTTCCTCAGCCACGTTCTCGATCCAGGCACCATCGCCTTTGGTGAACATGGAGAAGCTGTCGCCGTCGATCTCTGCGACGAGCTTGGAATTCTCGGCAAAGGGATACCCGATAATAACGCTGGCTTCATTGCGCACATCGCGGCCCTGCCAGTGGGAAATCATAAAAAATACCGGGTCACGATTCACGCCGCTTGGCTGCTGGTTCTTTGGCTGTGATGCCACGTAGCAAACTTTCCCGTTTTCACTATCGACCGAATAAGCAGCCCAATCGTTAAATTGATCGATCAGCGTTGGTTGCTGGGCAACGGCAGACCCACTGACGCTCATTGCTGCAATCGCGAATGAAAGCGCCGCCAATACATTTGCCTTCTTCGAAGTCCGCATTCTCAATCCTCGTTCGTCTGATTTTTCCCGGATCCCCCGGATCCTCACTCAGCCCCTAAATGTTCACTATCCGATGTTAGACCCACCAGCACGTTGTAAAACTTTCGCGGGTTCAACATATGGATTTCATGACAAATTCAGCCGTTCCTGCCGAAGCGCATTCGGTGCTTGACGAAGCGTCTGTCCCATCGCCACAGCTCATACGGTTAAGTTTGCCTTAACGCACTTACTAAATGGTGAATCGTCCGCACCATAACCAAATAAATCGTGACAAGCGATCAAATCACCGATCTATCCAGCGGTTTCAA
>JBCDCU010000203.1:0-7073 GCA_039181265.1 Pseudomonadota bacterium
CAGGATGTCCGGATCGTTGAGCGCGGCATAGACCACATCACGTGGGGCTTCGATGAAGATTTCGTCGTTGAGTTCCATGATCTCCTCCTATTAGCAACAAGGGCCGCGCAGATGGAGGAAGATATGATCTCTCTCAAATGGTTCTGGCCGTGTCGAGGTCGTTGGTTTGGCGGTCAGCGCACGCGCCATGACGGAAAATAATGATTGCTTTTCTGTTGATTGCTCTTTTTCGGCGCGTTCTTCAACATGTTCTACGTTGCTGCGGTCGTTTGTGCGGCGGTGCTCGACAATTTCTGCAAGGATCGAAAGCGCAATTTCTTCCGGCGTGATCGCCTTGATATCGAGGCCCGCAGGGGCTTTCAAACCAGCGAATGCAGTATCACCAGCGCCCGCCTCAACGAGCTTATCTCTGAGGCTTGCCACTTTCTTCTTGCTACCAACAAACGACAGATAGTCGGCTGGCGCACCAAGCGCGGATTTCAGCGCCGCTTCATCACCCCGCCCCTGGGTGGATATCACGATAAAGCGCCTTGCATTGCTGTTCGGCACATCGAACCCATCGACAAACATATCCGCCTCGCTGAATGCAGCGTGATCTTCGACTCTCGCGCAAACAGTTCTCGAAAACCCCATCGGTTTTGCAAGAGCGGCCAAAGCCACGGCAACGGGGCTTGCTCCCATGATGACGAGCTCCGGCTTCGGGCGCACGGCTTCAACGAAGATATCCATTGAACCCTGGCTCGGACACATATTGCGTGCGTATTTGACGCCGTCTCTTTCTTCACCGGGTACGACACCCTGTTCATCGAGCAGGTCTTCCGGCTGTACGGACACAAGGCGCGGGGCACCGCTGTCGATCGCGTCTCTTGCCGCTTTCAAAACGGCTGACCGCGCACAGCCACCGCCGATCCAGCCACCGGATATCGTGCCATCGCCCATAATGACGGCTTTCGCCCCCGCCTTTGCGGAGGTGACCGAAGAAGTGCGGACCACGGTGGCGATCGCGAAGGCTTCACCTTTGGATTTCAGGTCAGTGACGAGATCATGAATGTCGAGAGGTTGTATCATCAGATCCTCTCAAGATGCGGTTCGAGAGCTGCGAGGTCATTCAGCGTGGTCGCGGCTGCAAAAAGATCGAGGTGCGGCAGCGCTTCCGCCATACCGCGCGCGACCGGTTCATAGTCTTTCCAGCCTTTGAGCGGGTTCAACCAGATAATCTTGGCACCGCGCTTTTTAAGGCGTTTGAGCTGCTCGCCGATCTTCTGGGGCGGATCGGTGTCGTATCCATCGGACAGGATGAGGACAACGGTGCGGCCATTCACCTGATTGGTGGCATATTGCTCAGTGAAGCGTTTGAGATTGCTGCCAATCTTTGTGCCACCACCAAACCCCTGCGCCATGATGGAAAGCCGGTTGACGGCGCGAAATGTATCGCCGTCCCGTAACGCATCGGATATCCGCACGAGCTGGGTGTGAAAGAGATACGCATCGGTGCGTTGATCGGCACCGATCAAACCTTTCAGAAAGGATAGAAAGACGCGGGCATAAACCGTCATCGAGCCGGAAACATCGAGAAGCGCTACAAGATGAATTGGGCGTTCGGGCTTTTGCCGTCTGAAGAGATAAAACGGCTCACCGCCGGTTGAAACGCTGCGGCGGGCGATCTTCCGAAGATCCAATAAAGCGCCTTTGCGGTCCGCCTTGCGCCGACGCGAGCGGCGATCGCGGATGGCTTTTGCAAGGCTCTCGGCCACCTTGCAGGCATAAGCGAGATCCTCGGGTTTCATAAATTCCCTGAGATCCGCCTTGTTGACGTTCACTGTCTTGGAGGCAATCAGGCGGCCATCGCCCGACTGCTCCGCCTCAGCGCCGGTATCATCAGGCATTTCCTGAGAACCAGCGCCACTTGCATCCATTCCTTGTTCCAGAAGGCTCCGGCTGGTCCAGCGGTTCTTTTGATGCGGTCTTTCATCCGATTTCGGTGCCCGTTCCCGGACGCGGCCTTCGTTGAACCAGTAAGCCTGAAAGAGTTCGTCAAACCGTGCAAACCGCTCACTGTCATTCGCCGTAACCGATTTAAGCGCGAGAGAAACTTCCCGTGGATCGGCCGGATTGATCTCACACAAGGCCTCCAGGGCAGCCTCACTCTCAGCCACACCTACATTGATGCCGTTGTGACGCAGATGGGCCATGAAACCGACAACACGGTCCGAAACGCTTTCTGCGTGGGCAGGGAAACGGGTCACAGGCATCAGGCAGCCTTCCCGACAAGCCGCTGCGTTACTTCCGTCGGGACGGCAGCCTGATCAGCTTCAGTTTTGAGGAGGCACACAAGGCTCGCCTGAAGCGTGACCGGGTCTTGCGCAAGATCGTTGATGCCAAGACCGGAGATGGCCGCGGCGAAGTCGAGCATTTCAGCGACACCCGGCTTCTTCTCGAGATCTTCCCGTCGAAGCGATTGCACAAAACCAACGATCTGATCGGCAAGCCTTGCATTCAAATCCGGCTGGCGTTTCGCCAGGATCGCAAGCTCCGTTCTTCGATCCGGATAATCGACGAAGGAGTAAATGCAGCGACGTCGTAGAGCATCGGAAAGGTCCCGCGCACCATTCGCCGTCAACACCACATAAGGTTTGCTCTTTGCTTTAATCGTACCGAGTTCGGGCACAGAGACTTGAAAGTCTGAGAGAACCTCCAGAAGGAACGCCTCAAACTCCTCATCCGCGCGGTCAATCTCATCAATCAGCAGAACAGGCGGTGTTTCCTGACTGATCGCATCGAGCAAAGGCCTGCGGAGAAGATATTTGTCGGAGAAGATCTTCTCTTCAATCTCATCGCCCGATTGGTTTTCGCTGGACGCACGAATGGCAAGCAGCTGGCGCTGGTAATTCCATTCGTAGATCGCATGGCCGCTGTCGAGGCCCTCATAGCATTGCAAACGGATCAGGTTGGTACCCTTGATCTCGGCGAGCGTCTTCGCAACCTGCGTTTTTCCAACACCCGCGGCACCTTCAAGGAGCAAGGGCCGCTCGAGATGAAGCGCAAGATGAAGCGCCATCGCCAGTTGATCGGAGGCAATGTAACCGGCCTCCGCGAGATCTGATTTAAGGTCTGTCCAGGTCATTCATTCACCCCGCCATTGCGGGGCTCCGCCCCGCAATCCCGGCGTTCAGTTCCATATCCCCGGACCAACGCCCGGGGATATCGAACTTGCGCTCTAATCGTGCAATCCAAGCTTGTTGGCTGTCTGCCATATCCGCCAATGGTCGTGCGGCATATGGGTCTGTGTCAAACCGAAGGGCCGGAACGCATCATGCACAGCATTGGAGAAGCATGGCACACCGCCCACATTCGGGCTTTCGCCAACACCTTTCGCACCGATCGGATGATGCGGACTTGGCGTCACCGTATGATCGGTCTGATAATTCGGCGTCTCCCACATGGTCGGAATGAAGAAGTCCATGAGTGAGCCGGTCTTCACATTGCCAAGCTCGTCATAGGCAATCTCCTGACCCATCGCGATCGCCAACGCTTCCGTCAGACCGCCATGGACCTGGCCTTCAATGATCATCGGATTGATGCGGGTTCCGCAATCATCAAGGGCATAGAACTGGCGGATGTCGGCAACGCCTGTATCGACATCAATATCGAGAACGCAGATATAGGCACCGAACGGATAGGTCATGTTCGGCGGATCATAATAACTCACCGCTTCAAGGCCCGGTTCGACACCTGGAATTGCCTGATTGTAGGAGGCGAAGGCGATCTCTTTCATGGTCTTGAAGCGCTCCGGAGCACCCTTCACCACAAAACGATCGACATCCCATTCCACATCGTCGTCATGGACTTCGAGGAGATAGGCGGCAATCATCTGCGCTTTCGCACGGATCTTCCGGCCCGCCATGGCCGTAGCCGCCCCCGCGACCGGGGTTGAGCGCGAGCCATAAGTGCCGAGGCCGTATGGCGCCGTATCCGTATCACCTTCTTCAAGCGTAATGTCATCGGCCGGAATGCCGATTTCGCTTGCAAGAATTTGCGCGAACGTCGTCGCGTGACCCTGCCCCTGGCTGATTGTGCCAAGCCGTGCGATGGCAGATCCCGTCGGATGGATGCGGATTTCGCAGCTATCAAACATGCCAAGTCCGAGAATGTCGCAATTCTTGACCGGCCCGGCTCCGACAATCTCGGTAAAGAATGTCAGGCCGATTCCCATGAGTTTGCGCGTGTTCCCGGCCTTAAAGTCGGCAAGCTGCCGGGCCTGTTCTTCTCGGAGGCCTTTATAGTCGACCGTGTCGAGCGCTTTCTCCCAGGCCGTATGATAATCACCGGAATCGTACTCCCAGCCGAGGGCTGATTGATACGGGAACTGGTCCTTGCGGATGAAATTGATCCGGCGGAGTTCGGCCGCATCCATATTGAGCTTGATTGCGAGAACCTCAATCATGCGCTCAATGAAATACGCCGCTTCCGTTACGCGGAACGAACAGCGATAGGCAACACCGCCTGGAGCCTTGTTCGTGTAAATCCCATCGACGGCAAGATAGGCCGTCGGAATATCATAAGAGCCCGTACAGATATTCATGAAACCGGCCGGGAATTTGGTCGGATCGGCACATGCGTCGAAGGCACCATGATCGGCTGTGGTGTGGCACCAAAGGCCGGTGATTTTGCCCTCTTTCGTGGCTGCGATTTTACCCTTCATCCAATAGTCGCGGGCAAAGGCCGTCGAGGTCAGGTTCTCGATCCGGTCTTCGATCCATTTAACGGGTTTGCCCGTTACAATGGAGGCAACGATGGAACAGACATATCCCGGATAAACGCCAACCTTGTTGCCGAAACCACCACCGATATCGGGTGAGATGACCCGGATATTGTGTTCGGCAATGCCGGAAATCAGCGATGCCACGGTGCGCACCGCATGGGGTGCTTGGAACGTTCCATGGAGGGTCAATTTGCCGTTCACTTTATCCATGCTGGCAACGCAACCGCATGTCTCCAACGGACAGGGATGGGTCCGGTGATAGTAGACCATCTCTTCAGCTACGACGTCGGCCCCGGAAAGCACCGTTTCCGTCGCTTCGCGGTCCCCCTGCTCCCACGTAAAAATATGGTTCGGGTGACGGCGTGGGCCATGCGCCCCTTCCAATGTGTCGGCAATGTCTTCACGAAGAACCGGCGCGCCATCGACTTTCGCCTTGAACGGATCAACCAACACGGGAAGCTCTTCATAGTCGACCTCGACGAGTTCGACACCATCGGCAGCCGCATAGCGGTCCTTTGCAACGACGAACGCGACTTCCTGGCCCTGGAACAGAACTTTGCCATCCGCCAGGACCATCTGCTTATCGCCGGCAAGCGTCGGCATCCAGTGAAGGCCAAGTGGCTCAAGATCGGCTGCCGTCAGAACCGCGAGCACGCCTGGGACCTCAAGGGCAGCTTCTGTGTTGATGGATTTTACCCTGGCGTGCGGATAAGGCGAGCGGACGAAATCACCGAACAGCATGCCCGGTAGTTTGATGTCATCGACGTAATTGCCTTTGCCTTGCGTGAAGCGGGCATCTTCAACCCGCTTGCGAGAACAGCCAAGGCCTTTGAGCGCTTCTGAACGCTCTTCTTTTGGAGGCGTCATCTCATTCATTGGGCAGCCTCCTTCACGGCGTTCATTTCACTTGCAGCGGCAAGAATGGCTTTGACGATGTTCTGATACCCGGTGCAACGGCAAAGGTTACCCGCCATGCCGAAACGCACTTCTTCTTCTGTCGGATTGGGATTTTCCTGAAGAAGACGATGGGCACGCGTGATCATGCCCGGCGTGCAATACCCGCATTGCAGGCCGTGGTGTTCTTTGAACATCTCCTGGAGGATATGGAGATTGTCCGGCCCGCCAAGCCCTTCAATCGTTGTGATGTCCTTGCCGTTGGCCTGAGCCACAAACATCGTGCAGGACTTGACTGATTTCCCATCGATATCAACCGTGCAGGCGCCGCAATGGCCCGTTTCGCAACCAATATGCGGACCGGTAATGCCAAGGCGTTCCCGCAGAACATGGATCAAAAGTTCCCTCGGCTCTGCGAGAGTTTCTACCTCTTCGCCATTCACAGTCATCGTGACATGCATTTTACTCATGATTTCCTCCCTTAAGCCCGCGAAATCGCGCGCTCGATCGCGCGGCGAACAATGACGCTGGCTGCATGTTTCTTGAATGCGATCGGTCCGCGATTGTCTTCTGCCGGGTCGCTCGCATCGACTGCTGCTTTAACGGCAGCATCAATGGCCGCTTGATCAAGCGATGAGCCGACCAGAGCCTCCACCGCCGCTTCACAGTAAATCGGTGTATCGGCAAGATTGGTGAGCGCAATGGAAGCGGCAGAGCAAGATCCGCCGTCCTTCTGAATCAGGACGCCGGCGGCTGCAGTCGCATAATCACCGATTTTCCGCTTTTGCTTTTCATAGGCATAGCCACCGGACGTAGCCGAGAATGAGACAGATGTTAAGATCTCTTCCTCTTCGCGTGCCGTGAAATAGGCAGCTTCGTAAAAGTCGCGCGCTTTCACGGTGCGGCTGCCGTCCGGGCCGACCAGGGTAAAGGTCGCATCGAGACATTGCATCAGGCCCGGCATATCATTGCCCGGATCGCCGTTGGCGACATTACCGCCGACGGTTCCGACATACCGCACCTGCGGATCAGCAATTTGAAGTGCGGCTTCCACCATGATTGGCGCATGGTCCGAAAGAACCGTGCTGGTAATGACCTCATGCTGGGTTGTCATGGCGCCAATAGTGACGGTGCCGCCATCGGCAGAGATCCCTTTCAGATCGGCAATATCCTGAAGGTCGATCAGGTGCGACAGATCCGTCATGCGCAATTTCATGAGCGGGATCAGGCTGTGCCCACCCGCCAGAAAGCGCGCTTCATCACCATATTCGGAAATCAGTTTAACGGCATCGTCCAGGGAAGCCGGACGATGGTAATCGAAAGCAGCTGGTATCATGCTTCTCCTCCCAAGCAAGCAGTCGCATACTAATTTGTCGCAGGAGGGCGCAGATACAACGCCTTGTCAGACCAATAGTGA